>JACNFL010000287.1 GCA_014384685.1 Methanobacteriota archaeon | reverse complement strand
GACCCACGAATGGTGAAGGCAAATGTTGGGATTGTACCTGAATCAGAAAGTCCACCTTCATTTCTCACAGCAGCAGAATACCTTGAATTCGTCGCTCGTCTTCGTAACTTAGATGAGATTCCAGAAAAAGTTACACATTGGTTAGACTGGTTTGGTATACCAGACAAGCGAAACTCTCTGTGCAAGGACTTGTCAAAGGGTCAGCGACAAAAAGTGATGCTCGCAGGGGCGTTTATCCATAATCCCAAGTTACTTTTCTTAGACGAACCGTTTGTCAACCTTGATCCAATTTACCAGCGAAAGTGCCGAAATTTGTTGATGGAATTAGTTGCTGATGGTGGTACTATTTTTCTCTGTACTCATATTCTTGAAGTCGCTGAAAGAGTATGTACAAGAGTGGCTGTTATTGATCGCGGACACGTGCTAGCCGCAGGAACCATTGATGAGTTGAAAGACAATGATGATGAAACTCTTGAAGATGTATTCATCAGACTTGTGGGTTCATCGTTTGAAGAAATCGAGGCGATGGAAGGTAGTGAGGAGGAGTGAGAGTGCTCACTGATTATCGCCCGCCCCAACTTGCAGATTCATTTTGGGTTACTTTTCGAATGATGTTCAAGGAAGAGTGGAGGCAGGCTGTTGACTTCTCTCGCAGACGTCATATTGCACTCTTTCCTGTTATGCTAGCATTGTTGTCACTGATTTTGACAGTCGGATTGAGATATCTTACTGGCGAAGTTTTGGTTTCATCGGATTCTGAAGATCAAGCATTTACTTGGGACCAGTTGAAATTATACATGCACGGCGGAATCTTTGCATTTTCGTTATCAATGGGCTCGTTTGCTTTCATTGGTAGAGTGATGGTTTCTCAACGAGCAGGTGGAAAAAATTTCCTGCTTGCTATTCCTGCGGTACAACCACTTGATTTGGTAACCAATTATTTTGCATACTATTCAAAGGAAGTTTCCTACTATGTTTTGATGTTATTAATTCCAACAATAATTGGTATGGCAGGGGGGATTTTGCTTGAACAATTCGCTGGCCTTTCAACACCACTTGAATGGGCTTCACTTCCAGTTGTACTGCTTGCTTTAACTACCACATTATCTCAAGGATTAGCACTTTCATTCATTGCTTCAGCACTATTTAGTAAAGGTGGAAAATGGTCGTACACGATTCCAATGATTGGGATTTGTATTGGGTTACTTGGGGCATTACAAATTGTTGACATTAAATTATTAATTCCTGGAATGTTATACCAATTTTCACATCAGCATTGGATACCATTGGTAACCATCCCAATCTCATTTTTGCTAGCTTACATAGGTGCTCATTTAGTGCCGGATGATTTCGAAATCCATGTTACAACAAAGAGCGAATTATTCACACCAGTTTGGGATAGACTTCCATTCCTTGGTAACGGCACATTACGTTTGTTAGTGGCTAAAGATTTGGTTGATTTGTGGCGTTCAAATACATTAGTAAAGATGCTCATCTCATATAGTGTACCGCTTCTTTTCCTGTTGTTATTGGCTTGGTTAGTTGATTTCGCCTCATTCCCAATCCCATTCAATCTACTTTCTTATGCTCCGTTTCTCGGATTTTTTGGATTCCAATTTTACTCATGGTTAAATGGTATGGATTCACCAGATTATCTCAATGGATTTCCTGTTGCGCTTCCTGAACTATTGCGAGCGAAGATCGTCGTGTACTTTTTGATCACAACTTGGATATCGATCATTTTCTTGTTTGTGATGTCAGTAGTGCTAGACCAATTATGGGCATTGCCAGCCGCTCTTATCGTGATGATTGCCAATTCAATTTACATTGTTAGTCTTACAGCCTTATTGATGGGCCCGCGTCCGAATAAGGCAATTTTTGACATTTCAATTATGGCGTGGTTCTACATTGGAACAATAATTCCTCTTCTTGCCCTATTCCTCATTTCATTCACCCAAGGAGATATGACAATTTACGAGAATTGGGGTCAAATGGTTTCAGAGGAAGGACTGAATGCAACAACTTCTGTATTAGTTGAGGAGAATGTGGCTGGCAGAGGGTTGCGTGGAATTCTTGGTGTTAGCGCAGGTTTAATCATTCTTGGAATTGCATTCCTAATGATGCTTAACAGAAGATGGGGTCGAAGGCCATTTGAGAATTGAGTATTTTTGTTGCTTTGTGATTCATGAGCGTTTGAAAAAGATTGGTTGTATAATCATCAATAATACGTTGTTCAATTCCAAAGCCATTTTCTATAACCAAAGGTTATAGTGAAAAGACAACGGTCGCATAAGCGGAGACGGAGGTTTGGACATGGCACGAAAAGGACGTGGACGACCGCAACGCCAACGTAGAAGGCGCCAGAAACAACAATATGAGGAACTTGATAAGTACCCAGTTGCACCACCTCATTCGTTTGCTAGGATTGTTCGTGACCTTAGAACATTGAACATTATTTATCAAGCCATAGAACCACCTCTAAACAAGAAGGAACAGTCACAATTCGAAGAAATAATGGATATTTATGTTAGGTCTTTGACTGCAGATATTGAAGAAATTGATACTGACCCAGAGGGTTATTTGCGAGCGGCAATGGACCAAATCATCAAATCCTACGGGATGAGAATCACGAAGAAGTCACGCTCGAAGATTTTTTACTATCTTAAGCGCGATTTGATTGGTTATGGCCGCATGGATGTTCTGATGAATGACGCAAATGTTGAGGACGTATCTTTAGATGGCACAGGAATCCCAATTTTCGCTTACCATCGAAAGTTTGAATCAGTTGAGACATCAATTCTATGGCCTACTGACCAAGAACTTGAATCGTATGTTATCAAGTTGGCACAACGTTGTGGCAAACACATATCTGTTGCCGAACCATTGCTTGACGCTACCCTAATGGATGGTTCCAGAATTGTCATGAAATTGGGTTATGAAATTTCAACGAAAGGTTCAACTTTCTGTATTCGCAGATTCAGAGAAGATCCATTTTCGCCTTGCGATATTGTTGCATTCCGAACCATGACCTCACTAATGGTTGCCTACTTGTGGATAGGTTTCCAGCAAGGTATCTCAATGCTGTTTGTAGGTGGAACGGCATCGGGCAAAACCACAACTCTCAATGCAATGGCACTGTTTATTCCATGGCAGATGAAAATCGTTAGTATTGAATCAACTCGTGAAGTTAACATCCCTCAACCAAATTGGATTCCAGGGTTAACTCGACAAGGGTTCGGTGGTGAATCTGATGATGGTGTGATTGGAGAATTCGAACTGTTGAAGGCTGCTCTAAGAGAGCGACCAGAATACATCATTGTAGGTGAGATTCGTGGGGCAGAAGCTTATGTTTTGTTCCAAGCGATGGCGACTGGACACTGTTCATATTCAACTGTTCACGCCGACTCTGTTCCTTCACTAGTTCATAGATTAGAGAACAAACCAATTGACATTCCTCGTGTTCTTCTTCCTGCTTTAGAAGCCTGTGTGATTCAAATTCAAACTCGTATTAATGGCCGACGTGTTAGGCGTGCAAAACAGATTGTTGAGATTGTTGGTGTTGACCCTCACAGTTTGGAAGTGATTACCAATGAAGTGTTCAAATGGGACCCCTCAAGAGATGACTTCGATTTCTCGGGTAAATCCTATGTTCTTGAGAAAATCATGGTAAAAATCAATTATTCACAGGAACGGATGCGAGATGAATTGCGTACTAGAAAGAGAATCCTTGATTGGATGGTTCA
>JACNFL010000286.1 GCA_014384685.1 Methanobacteriota archaeon | reverse complement strand
CCAATGATGCTGGCTTGTGTGGCTTCTAACACACCACTAACAGAGATTCCTCTGTCAGCCTTGACACTGAGTGATGAATAGGCTTGAATCGTCAGTGTTGTTCCCGTTGTAATAGTAAGATTGTCATCAAGGTAGTATGGCGTAAAAGCCGCATCAAGACGCAACCATTCTGCCAAGTAACCACCACTCACTGTTGACATCATGACATCAAGTGAAATTGGTGATGTTGAATCCCAATTACGGATTTGACTGTGACCATTCCTTAGCACATAGACTTGTAAAAGTCCTGTACTTGAGTCTGAAACTTCGGTAACATTCCGATATGTTGCTGAAAAGAGCGCAATACCATCTTGATTTGTATTCATTTGATTTCCTTGAACAGTGACTGTTGCGCCTTCAACAGGTTCACCAAAATCAACAACTCTGATTTGAGCAATATTGCTCAGTGAAAAATATCCACCCATTGAAGGATGAATGGTACCTGATACTGTCCCATCATAGATATTGAGCCGACAAGTTTGCTCTAGGTAGAAATCTCCTTCAACATGCAAACCAGACCAAACATGTTCTGTTAATGAGCAACTGTGATGAACATCGTTC
Source organism: Methanobacteriota archaeon (assembly GCA_014384685.1). The sequence goes on along the minus strand of JACNFL010000286.1, from coordinate 3,159 downwards.
TGCACAAATAATCCGGCCCCAATACCTTCAATTGCATTTCCACCAGTAGTCCTAACCACTGCATCTGTTGAACCATTTTCACCAATTAATTGGCCACTGCCTTCAACTACGATATCACCATTTGGAACCGCCAAATGTGCATTCTTCAAAGTTAGAGAAGCGGAAGTTGAAATCGTTACATCACCTCCAGAAGGTGCAGTGTAATTGTTACCAATCAATACTGCATGCACGCCTATTGGAATAACCCATGCACCTGTAGTTGGAATAACTGGAAGTTGTAAATTACCACCGGGTGGTGAAATTACATCTGTGACTCCATAGACGCCGTCATCAGCAGAAACATCACTTCCACTAGTTAACAGAGGTAAGACAACCTCGCCATTAGCATCTGTAACTTCGGTGAATCCATGCGCCTCAACATTGACACCAACAATTGCAATATCAGAAAGGTCGGTAACAGATATTGTTGATTCTGTAAATTCATTCGCTTGAGCCATGTTTACACGCGCGTTGGTGCCTCCAAACAGGAGTGTTCCATCTCCTTCAGCGTCCCATAATCCGTTTGAGGAGTGAGCTGGAAGATTACGCACGATAGCCGTCTGATCGATGTTTACTAGCAGAGTTGAATCACCATGCGAAGCACCAGTCCAATCAGATACGTGTAAATCCCCATCAACCACGTAAACTCCGTGAAGAGAACTACTTGTGCTTAGGGAATCAAGTGTAACTGAACCCCCATCGATATTAATCCCGTTACCAACTTGTACACCACCCATGTTTACTGTAAGGGAACTACCCCCTAACTCACAATCAGTACGGCACTGTGCCCCATCAGACCAACCTGAAAGGGTTAATCCATCAGCATCCACAACAGCCCATGTAACTGCTAATCCAACTGATGATGAGTCTGAATAAAGATAGTCACGGGAAATGCTTGTTGTGTCAAAAGTATGTTTTCCACTAATTAATTCCAATCCGTTTGATGTTGAATCTGTAGTTAACGTTGAATCATCCCAAGATGAATCTACACCTGAAAAATAACCCAAATTTGAGGTCGCGGTAAAAGTTGAGGATTTTGTTTCAAAACTACCTGTTCCGCTGATATCAAAGACAGAACCACTGGTTGAAATAGAACTATCCTCAATAACATGCAAGCCACTTCCAGTAAATCTCAAACCGCTATCAAAACCATTGAGGGTAGAATTGCTGAGAGTGAATGTACCGGCACTATCAGCTGCTACCATCCAGCCGTTAGCACCACTTCCATTGATTACAAAATTATCAAAATTGACATCACCCATACTGCTGCCAACAACCAAACGGTCTAGATTTTCACCTACCACATCCTCAATCTCTAATCCGTCACTGTTAATCGCATCTAGCAATAAAGTTGAATCATCTACGCGCAAAGAATCTACAGTAAATGATGAGATCCCGCGACTAAGAACTGCAATTGAAAGATTGTCAAAATCAAGGTTCGAGGCACCACCATTTGAACCATCAAAAATTAACAAACCAATACCTGATTGAGATACTTCCAAACCATCCAGTGTTAAGGAACCGCCATTTTCAACCCCATTGCCCGAAGCAGAAACTGAAACTGAATTCGCTGAGGCACTCCCACCTTGAAGAACAGAAATACAGGTGAAATCTACATTTGTACAACTTAATCCAGTTATTGAAGCGCTACCACTTACATCAGCACCGATGTATGAATACTCAACAGTAGTATTGTCAAAAGTTGCTGAGCCTGCAACATCGAAAATTGTCCGTCCTCTCGACACTGTTACCCAAGATGCGTCAATATCACCACTTGATGATACTAGAAAACCATCCCACCAACCAGTATTACTGTTGAATCCGCCTGGATTGTTATTATTCGTGATTGAAACAGGATTAGTTTCTGTACCCAAAATATCTACTGTTCCATCTACTGTGATTAGATAATCACCAGTCACTGTAATTTGTGTTCCGGCTTCAATTGTCAAGGTTCTAGATGCTGTAACTAGAACATCATCATCAATTGTTACTGAACCAGACCAATGTGTATCTGCTGAAATCACTGTTGCTTCTGTAGCAATAGAAAACACTGCAAAAAATGAAGTTATCATCAATAAAGACAGAGCCATTGCTCTCACTGCGCTACCACTCATGCATCGCCGATGAGGTGCACCCCCTATCAATCTCTTCGGCTATCCGTCTTTTCGCCTATCGGCGAATTTAGATTACTGCTTTGGCTTCTTTGAAGGACGTAAACCAACAGTTCTACCCGGTTGTTGGCTAGTCGAAGTCTGATTGCTCAATACAATACTGCGCTGTTCCTGTGCAGTCATCAAATCTGCGTAAGCGCCATCCGGTAGTTTCCCCTTATCATTGACCTTATTCAGTTCCTTTCTAATAATCTGAAGATCAATATTTGATTTTGCCTTCTTAATCCGAGTCAAGTACTTCTTCTTGAGACGCTTTCCAGAACCACCTGTTACTCCGATGACTCGGCTTGCTCTCCAAGCCCAACCAAGTCCACCAAACATCATGGAAATTGTTCCAGCGCTGATAGCGTTTCCATTGCTTATGCGCCCAACAATTGGCACACTTTCTGCTAATGTTTCATCCATGAACGGAGTGCAACCTTGTCTGTTAACCTCATTTTTTTCAGAGTGAGGTGTGTTTGGACATTCATCTTCCCCATTTGGCACACCATCCCGGTCAGTGTCAAATTGGTATGCGGCGCATCCAACAGAATTTACTTCAGCGCCTGTCTCGGTACCCGAACACTCATCATCATCATCTATCACTCCGTCTGAATCGCTATCTGTTGTAGTTTCATCTTCACCATTATCAGAATTACGTTGTGCATCTGAACAACCATTCGCATCTACTGTTGCTCCTTCAGCGGTGTCTGGACATTGGTCATCACCATCAACAACACCATCACCATCTGTATCTTCTTGAGCAGACACTGGAACTGAAAACAATGCTGCCACAAGTAGAACCGATATCAAAATCTTCAGCAACTTCGCAGATGATGCCATGTACAGGTGATTAAGGGGTACTGACCATGAGTGTTTCTGATACTGTTTCAATCAACAAATACGCAAATCTGGTGGGCCCGTCCGGATTTGAACCGGAGTCTAACGGCCCCCAGCCGTCAAGTATTGG
>JACNFL010000261.1 GCA_014384685.1 Methanobacteriota archaeon | reverse complement strand
AAGCGAGTGACGACTGTCCAGATGCTGCCGGAACCTCAATGGTTGACAGCGTAGGCTGCCCTGATGATGATGGCGATGGTTACTCAAATACTGCTGATATGTTTCCCAATGAGGTGACACAATGGTTCGACACCGATGCCGCTGGTTATGGTGATAATTGGGCAGGCGCTAATCCTGACCAATGTGTTGAGACACCATCATTTGAAGTGCCTTACGTTAACGAAGATGGTTGTGGTCCATCAGAAAGAGATTCAGATTCAGATGGTATAATGGATGATATAGACCAATGCCCCTCAACCCCGATTGATCAAGCAGCTTTTGTAAATATGAATGGTTGCTCAGAAGCAGAAAGTGATGATGATGGAGATGGTGTTTACAACACTATAGACGGCCCAGATGGAATTTACAAAGATGATGCAACACAATCAGCAGATAGTGATGGAGATGGCTTCGGAGACAACCCCAACGGGACGGACGGAGACGCTTGTCCTCAAATGCATGGGACTTCCGACAAAGACCGCCGCGGTTGCCTTGATAGTGATGGTGATGGATACAGTGACCCTGGTGGCGGCTGGGGAATATCTGATGGAGCCGATGCTTGGAAAAATGAGGCAACACAATGGTCAGATTTTGATGGTGACGGATATTATGATAATTATGACAATCCTGCTTGGACCGCTTCTCGAGAAGAAGGATGGCCCGGAAAATATGTTGCTGGTGCTAGAATTGGGGATAAGTGTCCATTGAACGCCTCTGATTCGGCATATCCTGACCCGGGGTGTCCTACAAAACAAGGTACAATCTTAGATTATGGGAATACAGAAACATCAGATGGTGGACTGCCAATAATGTTAATCGTAATCATATTCTTAATTACTTCCGGAATAGTTGGTTTAGTAGTTGCAATTGTTATGAAACAGCAGAAGCCAAAGAAAAAGAAAAAATCAAGCCAACGTTCACAACAATCGGTGACAGTAGATTCCGCACTTAGTGGGGAGGCTCTAGAACCACCACATTGGGAAATCCAAGGTGTTGTTGGGGATGATGGGTTTGAGTGGCTTGAATGGCCTGAACAAAGTGATGTCTGGTGGTTCAGAGAAGAGAGTGGCTATTGGGCTCAATGGGAATGATGCCAACCGCTATCAATAACTCCTCTCTCGACTAACTATGGGAATTGCGAAGATAGCGGTATTAGGTGCCGGCCAAATGGGCAATGGGATTGCTCAGGTTGCTGCATGCGCGGGGTATCAAGTAGTTATGATAGACATAAAACAAGATTTTGTTGATAGAGGATTGGAAAGCATTGAGAAATCACTTGAGAAACTAGTCTCCAAAGAGAGGATGACCAGTGATGATGCTAACGCAGCACTTTCTCGAATCACCGGCTCAACTGAACGCAGTTCTGCTGCCGATGCTGATCTCGTTGTGGAGGCGATTCCGGAAATCCCCGAATTGAAATTCTCCACATTCGCAGAACTAGATGAAATCTGCAAACCCTCCACCATTCTAGCGAGTAATACGAGTAGCATCAGCATCAATGACATAGCTGCCGCAACATCACGCCCCAACAAAGTCATCGGCATGCATTTCATGAACCCAGTACCGATTATGAAACTCGTTGAAATCATCAATGGTTCCGAAACCGATTCCGATGTCACTGATGCTGTCATTTATGCCAGTGAAAAAATGGGGAAAACAGCACTATGTTGCAATGATTCGCCGGGATTTGTCTCGAATCGAATTCTTTGCCCCATGATTAATGAAGCAATTTTGACTCTACAAGATGGTGTCGCTGAGCCCGCCGCTATTGACGGAATCATGAAACTAGGGATGAATCATCCAATCGGGCCATTGGCGCTGGCCGATCTCATTGGTCTCGACACGGTATTGCACATCATGAACGTGCTTCACAGTGGTTTAGATGCAGAACACGAGTCCAAATATGCACCTGCGCCTTTGCTCGTTCTTATGGTAGGTGAAGGAAAACTTGGCCGTAAATCTGGTCAAGGTTTTTACTCGTATTAATAACGATAATCTTTTTTCGTATGAGTATTGTTTACTTCATCATACTCATATTTGCTCTCACATGAGGCAATTATGATAAGAGAGCACTTCGGGGTGCCCGTTGGGATAGTTGTGGCAGGTACAGAGAAGGTTGAAATTAGGACATTGAAAGTTGGGCGTTACTGTGCAGTTGATGATAGTGCGTACAAGATTCTTAAGATTTCAAAGTCGAAGCCAGGGAAGCATGGAAGTGCAAAGGCTAGACTTGATTTAGAAGATCTTTTTACTGGCTCAAAAAGAAGCCATGTTGGTACAGTAACTGACAAAATTAGTATCCCTATCATTGAGAAGGGTTCGGCAACAGTTACACATATTCAAGGAGCGGATGTTCATGCAATGGACGCAAAAACTTTCGAAATGATGGTTCTACCTATGGAAGATGGTTTGAACATTGAATCTGGCGGAGAAATCATGTGGATGGAAGCATTAGGTCGATTCAGAATCATTCGTGACCATTGAGGCTTTCTTCTTTTTAGAGGAATTGATTTGAAGGTGGTCGGGTTCGACCACCATGTATACGGAGCGGAGGTAACGATATGTCAGTAAAACGCTCAGCATACCGCCAGCCCGTTACAGCTGAAGGTTTGAAGGCCATTGAGGATGGAACTCTAACATGGCTTGATCAAGAGATGTATAAGAATCTCAACACTGGTGTCCTAGAACAATATCTCGAGGAGAAAAATCTTGAAGAGGCGTTTGAAGTAAGTCACTGGTCACTTGGAAAAGTTCTCATCGGAATTTTGATTGGTGCGGTTTTCAGCGGAGTTACAGCGTACATCGGCTTGAAAATTGGATTAGCAGTATCTGCGGCTTGGTACATTGCTTACCTACTGGGTATGGCTCTTCGTTGGTCGCCCTCTGAGGTTAATATTGCAACGAGTGCAACCACAGGTGCGACACACGCATCTACTGGATTCATATTCACATTCCCTGCAATATTTTTGTTAGCCTATAGTCCGAATTATGAAGTGGGTGGGGGTCACCTGATAAGTAGTGTTGATACCTTCCAGTTGGCCTTTATCGGAATAATTGCATCCATGTTTGCTGGATTCTTAGGTGTAATGTATTTTATCATATTTAGAAGAGTTTGGTTAGTAGAAGACCCATTACCAATGCCAGGGTTTGAAGCTACTCTTGTTTTACTTGATATTGCTTGTGATGTGTCTAGTGGTGCAGCGGATCAAGCGAAGGAGTCGCTCAAGACAGTAGGGAAATCTACTGTTGCCACAATGTTGTTTATGTTCATTATTGATTATCCACTATCTTGGAAACGACATCTCGATGGAGTTTCTGCGTCGTTATTTGACGTAATAGCGCAAAAGTTGACTTTTGCTGGCACAGCACTTTCATCTATTTTCAGCCATCATGCAATTCACCAACCGGCCGGGATTAAGACTGTAGAAGGTGAGCACGGTACTTGGGAGGGTGTATCAAATGGCATTACTCATTACGATGCTGATAAATTCAATCCATTTGAGTACACATATCTGGGAATTGAAATGTCTCCAACCCTTTTTGCAATCGGGTGGTTCATGCGCTTAAGGGTTGCAATTTTAGTTAACCTAGGGACCCTTGTTGCATGGTTTTACCTTGTACCTCTTGCAGTCGGTCTTGATGTACCGGTATACGATGCCAATCTTGGTGCATACTTCAAACTTTCAGATTTTGGTAATCCAGAAACAGTCCCATACACTCCAT
>JACNFL010000147.1 GCA_014384685.1 Methanobacteriota archaeon | reverse complement strand
TGTGATGGCAAATAGCCGAAGCAAATTAGATCACCTCAATTTCGGCGAAGGAATTGTATGAAAAATCATCGAAACCTTACAAATTCAACAATAGAAAATTACACCACAGTTTTTCTTTTCATTCGCACACATAATCTACCATACAATAGGCATTATTGTGGGCAAGTGATTAATATTTATTAAAAATAATACGCATGCGCTTCAACAAATCCGAGTAAAAATGTGCGTATGTTTGATATACCGTCTAGCCAACCAACCGTTTGATAGCTATGATAGATAAAGCAAAACTGGAATATATTTGGCTCGATGGATACAACCCGACACAAAACATGCGTAGCAAAACATTGGTACGCCATGATTTCGAAGGAACTCTTGAAGAGTGCCCGATGTGGAATTTTGATGGCTCTTCAACAAGACAAGCAGAAGGCGGCGCATCCGATTGCCTTCTAAAGCCAATAGCAATTTATCCAGACCCACAACGATACAATGGATTTCTTGTAATGTGTGAAGTAATGAATGCTGACGGAACTCCACACGCAAGTAATGGTAGAGCAACAATTGAAGATGACGACGAAGATTTTTGGTTCGGTTTTGAGCAAGAATATTTCATCATGGACACTGAAACGACCCTTCCACTCGGCTTCCCAGTTGGCGGCTTCCCAGGCCCTCAAGGAATGTATTACTGTTCTGTTGGTGGAAGAAATTCCCATGGACGTTCATTGGTTGAAGAGCACGCAGACCTATGTCTTGATGCAGGAATCAATTTTGAAGGAATCAACCAAGAAGTTGCTTGTGGACAATGGGAATTCCAAGTATTTGCAAAGGGTGCAAAGAAAGCCGGAGATGAATTATGGGCAGCACGCTACTTACTTGACCGATTAACAGAAAGTTATGGCTGTTATATTGAATACCATCCAAAACCGGTCAAGGGTGATTGGAACGGCTCTGGAATGCACGCTAACTTTTCAGATGGAAAAATGCGTGATGAGGGCGGAGAGGCTTTGTTCACGAAAATCTGTGAAGAATTTGGTAAGAATATCAAGAAGCATATGGATGTCTATGGCGAATATAACGATCAACGTTTAACCGGTCTACACGAAACTCAATCTATTGACCAATTCTCATATGGTATTTCAGACAGAGGAGCATCTATCCGTATCCCAATTCAAACGATTGATGAGGGTTGGAAAGGGCGACTCGAAGACCGCCGCCCTGCTTCAAATGGAGACCCGTACAAGATAGGGGCAGTCATTATCGAAACAACCAAAGCCGCTTACAAGTGATTATTTCTTTCAGATTTAGACTCGCTTCTACGTATTCGTAGCACGCCGAAGAAGACTATACCAATCACGATTAAGGTCATGATGTTGGCAGTGACCATTGCCAAAGAGTTGACAAGAATCCCATATACGAGCCAAAGAGCAAGTGCTATTGCCACTACTCCAAATGTTGTTAGTGACAAACCGTCATGTCGCTTGTGAACCCAGACTTGGATAATTTGTGGAATCCAGGCAATGATGCCGATTACGCCAGCTAATAAGCCAAGTAACTCAATCATCATAGTAGCCATGGATTATGCTGATAGGCCGACCCAATTCAAACCTTGTCTAACTTAGATATTGGTTTCTCACCCCATTCAGCGGGTGGTCTGGAGGCGAATACTTTGTTTACATTGGCCCAATTTACCAACCTTCTTTCCTTTTCCCCCACAACATGCATTTCCAAGTGCAAATCCTTTGCTAAAGTCGCTTCAATATTCTTTGTTCCGTGAGATAATTTGACTTTACTTGGTCTTTTATTGAAGATAGAAAAGAGACTACGCCGATGAGTTGTTTGCACATTCAAATCTTCTTCTCGTAGTTTGAACCAATCATCTATTTTCGAACCCAATCCCAGTTGAATCAAATCTCCTTTCAAAGTTAATCCACCATGTAATTCGATTTCATCCCAAGTAGAAAACCCTTCAACTGTTTGTAGGAGGTCTTCATTTAATTCACCGGGAACTGTTGACTCTAATATTTTTATAAAATCTGCTTCATTGACCATTTCCTGCTTAAAAGTCTTAGGGATTTTTGGCCATTCTAACTTTTGATGAGTCATCGAAACGATGACTCTAACCTCTACGCTATCCGCTTGTTTTTGTTTGATCCTACGATGGTGGATTTCGTTTAACATTCTCGCCTTTCTAGCGATTCTTTCGGCAACCGTACTATGGTTGTGTACGCTACCATTATTACGATATTGAACAAACTCTTGATCACTATTAATATCAAATCTTCCAGCCCAATGTTTCTGTTCTACTACCAGAAGGGTATTGCCTCCAACGATAACCAAGTCAATTTCTCTTCTCCCTCCATCATCAGGGTCTGGAATACGCACAGATGCAAAAACATGCCACCCGTTTGCTTTTCCAGCAGCACGAGATAGTTTTTCTAAACGCAGTTCAGACAATTCACCAGCGCGATGAATATCGTCCGGAGGGTGCTTTTTACAGCGCGCTCTCCACCATTGAAATTGCTGTATAAAAGCCAAAATAAACCCTCATTTAATCATCTAAATAATTCATCTACAGAGTTGACAACGATATCTGGCATCTGCTCTGCACCCGGCTCTAAAGAGTCAATGTCAGTCATTTGTGCTTCACCTGAAAGAACCAGAACTCCGATGCAACCGGCGCGATTTGCCATTGCAATATCAGTATACAATCTATCTCCAACCATTGCGCAACGGGCAGGGTCTAATCCGAGTTCTTCGATTTTATGAAGAATCATTCCTGCATTTGGCTTTCCTGTAATATGAACCGGGTCGACTCCAGTTGTAGCCTTGAACATTGCAAGATACGCACCAACATCTGGCAATCCACCATCGGGGCTAGGGCAGACCATATCTGGGTGACTTGCAACCAAAGGAATACCAGCGTGCATGTGTATGCTAGCGGTCATGATTTTGTCATATGTTAATTCAGTATCATAGCCTAGTACAACATATTGAGGTTTTTCAGACTTTGTTGCAATGCCACAATCTTGTAACATTTGGGCCATGCCATCAGTGCCAACAAGCCAAGTTTCAGTGACATCGTTGGCCTGCAACCACGAAAGTAAATCATGTGTTGAAAGTAGAATATCTTGTTGTTCAGCAGGAATATTAAATTTAATCAATTTCTCCTGATATTGGCTGACGGAACGAGATGAGTTATTTGATAAAAAGAAGCGACGTACTCCTCTATCCTCACATCGTTGCAAGAATTCTAAAGCACCTTCAATAAGTTCGCCACCAAGATATATCGTTCCATCTAAGTCTAAGAAAATAGCATCAATTTCCTCTAACCGAGCATCCATACTATCACCTTAGAACATCAAAGTTTTAAACATAAACCAGGGAGAATGAAGATCCTGTTGAGCTTCTTTACTAGCGATCATCTCAGTCATCATCTCTTGAAGCACTGGTTTTTTACTTGCCTTCTTTACGAACCAATTCAATAACCACGCCTTGCGACTCAACTTTTGCATTCTAAACGAATTTATTAGTTCTGGGCCCAATACTGCCCACAACTCTTTCTGATATTCGGAGTGTTCTTTTTCTTCAATGATATGTCGAGCAGCCATTTCGCCACTAACCAATGCATTACCAACACCTTCTCCGCTAAACGGGTCAACGAGTGTTGCAGCATCTCCGACTAAACGGACACCGTTGCCACTCGCTCTACGCGGCTGGTTTTCTTCAGATTTTCGCGGTGAGCCGAAAGGTAATTGCCAACCTTTT
>JACNFL010000283.1 GCA_014384685.1 Methanobacteriota archaeon | reverse complement strand
AGACTCAATTTATCATCGGGTCTGCGTCATCGTTAACCTCAAACTCTGCATCGGGGGCAGGTAACAGATTCTTTGACAATTCAAACATTTGACGTACATTGTCCTCAATTCTGCGGGCATCCGCCATCAAATCATCAAGCGGGATTTCAACATCTATCAAATCACTCAGCGCCTCGGTAGCGATTGCTGCTGCCCGCGCATCGGGATACATTGGATTACATTCGGCTAACAAAGCTGTAACATCAAATCCTCGCCTATCGCCTTCTGCAAGCAGCCAACCAGAAATTCCTGCAACAATACCTTGTTTCACTGGTTCAACATTGGCATTATGCAATCCCACTCGTCCGGATTCTGTAGAGGCGACTCCAAATAATTCACCCTCTTCTTTGTCGCCCAATTCTCCTGTAACTATTCCATCAATAACAAAAAGACGGTCAAAACCGCCTTCAGTAAACCACTCAAGAACGGTCTCAGCAAACTTCACATCGGTATGACCGGGGAACTGTAAATCCGAGGTGAAAACGCCAACACCACTACCTTGGTAAACCCTTACAGGGTGCTGTGGAACCTCATTTTGAATCAAAGCAACTGGTGGAAAATCTCGATCAATAACTGTGCCTAGTTGTTGCAATCCTAATGCTTTGACTACATGGCTTGTAGCGATGCTCCCCACCATACCCACATTTGAGAATCCGCAAATTGCTACACCTCCAGTTGAGCCTGGGTCGGCGTCTTTGTGCAAAACTAGGGGGAACCCATGATTGTCGTTTTCGCCACTCATATCATCTAACCCCTTCATTACTCTCTCAAAAACCTAAGTGGTCATTCAATGAACTCAGACCACTCCTCTTCGTCAGGATAACGGTACCACCAGACATTAATTTCGTCCTTCCACCACTCCACTCCATCTTCATCGACTTTGTAATCTTCTGATTGGGTGTAGTCATCTTCTTCTTGATAATCATCGTAATACTCTTCTTCGTATTGCTCTTCAGATTCTATACTTTCATTTGATGACATTTGAACCGGTTTTGGTTTTTGTTTACGAGTTGAGGGGCGTGTGCCTGCTTTACTACCCGTATAAGGCAAGCCACTTTCATCCATTGCCCACTCTTGTGGCTTTTCTCTCATTTTTGCCGGGGTGTGTAATACCTTAGGTTTACTTCGCTTCTTTGATGGTGGTTCATAATCGTCATCATCATCAGCATAACCACCATACTCATCATATTCATCGAACAAGTCATCTTCTTCATCTTCACTTGTGAGTTTACGAAGTACAACAAATCCACCCAACATGATTGCAATAATGACTGCAATTATTCCACCTATCATGCCTGATGACATTCCTGAACTACTTGGATTATTGTCATCTTGATTATTTTGTGTTCCGCCGTTACCACCGACTATTACTTGTTCTGCTAACACCGAAACAATGAGTGATTCAGTAAGTTTGCTTTCATTATAACCAGCGGCGTTTACTGTAATTTCAACATCAATTGAATAGTTATCAGCAGGAGTCCCAAGTGGAGCAATCAATGTAATTTCAATGTCTTTACTTGAATTAGAAAACATTGACGCTGATGTCGGGATGACACTAATTTCTAATCCTGAAAGGCTTGTAATCAATATATCTACATGAATTAAATTGGAGTTGGGATTTTCAATTGTGCAGACATTGGTAACACTAGAGGCATTCACAGTAATCTCCAATGCCATATCATCACAAGACCAAATTAGAGGGGTTAACTCGGTTATTTCCTCTGTTTCATTTTCATCTGGCTCATCAGATTCAGGGGGTGGTAATAGTGTAGCCCTCACATCCCCATTAGCAAGCACCAACCATGTATGCTGTGTTAGCAAGTTAACATCTATTTCACCACCAATTGGATAAGTGATTGAAACATCTGCCAAACCATTATTATTGATTGGAACATATCCTGAATCACCTGTTGCTTGATTGGATTCATTGCCAATATGATATTCTATTGCAATTCCTGTCAGTAGCGATTGCTCAATGGCGTTATCTGCTATTAGACTAACACTGACGACTCCTTGGCCTTCACTATCTAATTGCAAAGTTGAGGGGGTTAAGGAAAGAGTTGCCGCTGTTTTCGCTGTGAACAAATCACTTGCAGATGAACCAGTTAATTCCTGTGAATCAACCCCCCATACACCACCATTGAACATGATTTCAACAGTGATGTCACCTCGAAGTGCAGTATATTGTGATTCAAAGTCAAGCCAATCATTCCATTGATGACTGAAATTGCCATTTGCATCGGTTACTCCTTCAATTGTAATTGATGAAAATTGAACGGTTGGCGTGAGTACAATAGAGTAGTCCGCTGCAGCAACAGCTTCACCCATACTGGTAATTTGTCCTGAAATCGTAAGCGGGTTTCCGGCAATTGCTTCTACTGGGCTACTAACTCCATCTGTCTCAACAAGAAGAGATACTGCTGAAGTCCGCACTGAATTATTCTGTGAAAACGCTGGTGCAGAACTGGTGACCGTCCAATTTACATTACCTGCTAAGTCACATACAACCACTCCAAAATAGTGATCCACACCATCGGCAGTGGTGTTGTAAATATGTGATGTTACATTATCATAAACTGTGAAATTAGCAATTTCATTTTGTCCGCTAATGGTTGAGAATGGTGAGGTGTCTTCGTACAATGCATACCATCCGATATCGCTTGAATTACTGATTGGCCACTCAACAATAATCGCGCCCCCTTCATCGCCACTAACATCAGTTGCATTCACAAAAGCAACTGCTTCCGGGGCCGTCAAATCAGCAGATTGAGCGGGCGGTACAATCACATGCTCAACATTAGAATAGTTAGAATAAACACCGTTATGATATACTGTCCTTACAACGAAATCCCAAGATTTCCCTGAAAGACTTGCATTGTCAAATGTCATGTTTTGAGGAATACCACTTTGATGAGGAATATTGAGGTTAGGTGTTGCACCACTCTCCCATCTAAATAATTGATAAGACAAGAAATCCATCTCATTAATCGCTGAGTCATCCCAGAATAAAACTACAATGTGTTCACTTTCTCCGTTATCCCAGTGCACGACATGATTTTGAACAATTGGCGCATCACGATATACTTGATTAGCCATTCCTGCAACCCATTCAATCACTACGCTCTCTAGAGTCAAGGCCCCTGATGAGGTTGAATCAATAGGCAATGTGACATTGAATGTCCCAGTACCTGGAACCATCATCGAGTTTAGCAAATTTGACAGATTACCGCTACTTGGATTGATATCGACTATGAAGGTTACATCGTAAGTGATGTTCATTTGGCTGAGGCTAACTATGCCATCTCCAATTGAAACACCCATCGGCCTGATGGTCGTTATTGGTGTACCATACAAATCAACTTGATAGGGCATCTGAGAAAATGTTTGAGCTAATGAAAAAGAAATATTTCCCATATCGGTCCAATTTAGTTCGTCAACCCCACTTTGACCATCGCCAGCATAACCTATGAGATCAGCTTCAGCGTTATTATCCATATCAAAGTCTAAAGAAACTGTATGCCAACCTGCGATGAAGAGTCCTTTCGTTGACTCTCCAGCAGCAACCAAATGTTCTGAAAGCCCATCCCCATCCATGTCAGCAAGTAACACGTGTTTAGGTGCTGTATGAGGGAAAATAGTACGTGATGTATTACCAATGGTGCCGTTCACCCCAAATGGAATGACCTGCAAATAACCTGTTGGTGTAGCATCATTTCCGTCAGGGTTTCC
>JACNFL010000269.1 GCA_014384685.1 Methanobacteriota archaeon | reverse complement strand
TGCGCGGCGAGCCTTTGTGTGAATCCGGCGAAGCCGGAACTGCCCTCAAATTCTCTTAGCGCATCTAATTATTCAATCAGAATTATTCTAATCTCGATAATCAAAATATCATCTATGCAATAGACTAAGTACATCCCTAATATCGTTTTCAAATATGGACTCAAAGCGCTTCAGAAAGTACCTTTTGCGCTTGGCATCAGTTGCCATTGGCATCTCGCTGATGGCGTATCTTTATTTTTCAACAGGCGGCGAATTCACTCAATTTATCAAATCCATGAATTTGCAAACGATGCTAATTCTTATTGCCGTTTATGCTGGCATCCTAGTTATTGATATCTCTCGCCTAATTGTCATTTTACACCCCTCAAAGAAATCTGTGAACCCTACATCTATGCGCGCCACTATTCTTGCTCCATCGTTGAATATGCTACTACCCGGCAGAGCTGGAGATTTGAACGCGCTTGTTGGTTCTAGAGCTAGCGATTGGCCAATCGGTCAGAGAACTCGAAATTTAGTATTATTACGATTAATGGACCTCGTTGTATTGGCAATTATTGGAACGATTCTTGCCGCCTCTTTACTCAATTATACATTGATGTTGGCTATGATTTTGGGCGTAATTATCGGATCTATTGTGGTTTACAAAATCTTACCATTTTTAGTTGAGAAATTCGCCTCTGTTCTCAAACTTCCAATTGGTGAATTCAAACCCGAGGAAGACCACATCGCTCTCAAAAGATTCGCTCTCACGGGGATTTCCTCGGTATTATTTTGGATCATCCAAGGTTGGTTCACTTACCTCGTCATAAATTCATTCACCGTTGATATGCTGAGTTTTACTATGGTTCTTGCCGCAGTAGCCGCGGCCAATCTATCCAAATTGATTCCAATAACTCCTGGTGGTGTTGGAATCTATGAGAATACTCTCGCCTTCACCCTGACCTATCTAGGTGGAATTAGTGTGGAAATTGCGGCAGCGGCAGCGTTAGCAGATGGAGTTCTGCGGTATGTTCTAACAGCCTCAATGCCTTGGCTTGGGTTAGCCTTTAGCAACTCACCTAATTCTGAGGAGGAAGAATAGAGATGGCGGAAAAAAAAAGATTTTTGTCATTGACAAACTCTGAAATCATCTTTCTAGCCTGCTGGGTAATTTGGCTACTCTCCTGGCTGAAAGAATTACCAATTCACCGACACGACTTCAACACGGCACAATGGATGCTACATAGTTGGTGGTTTCTTGAAGAGCCTCTTCCGACATGTGCGGGCATTTCACGCCTTTCCTGTTGGTACTACCCCACACACCCCCCACTCGTACACTTGTTTGGTATTCCCGGGTTAGTGCTGTTTGGATGGGTAACTTGGCCTATCAGGTTACTTCAAGCAATGATTATTCTATGGGGTGCTTTCGAATTGCGGGCGCTAGCTCAGCGAATTGCCACTCCAGCGGCTGGATCAATGGTTTTGTTCATTTTTCTAGCCAGCCCGATGTTGATTCTTTATGGCGCAATTCCAAACTACGAACCGACTGTTGTTGCATTGTTATGTGCGCTGATGAATAGGACTTCTCTGTATCTTGACGACAAAAAAATATCAGGGATTATTTGAGTTTACGCAATCGCTACTTTAGGGATGTTAACCGATTGGAGTGCCTATCATCCAGTTGGAATAGCATTCCTTATTGCATGGTATGGGCACCTGAAAGGAACTGAGTCAAAATGGGTCCAAGTTGCTGCTGAACACCGCTGGCACCTAACCACTCTTTTTGCAATTGGAGTCTTGATATTCACCTCCCATCTGTACACGGTGTACCATGCATATGGTTCTCTAGACCCTCTATTTTCCACGGCTGAAATACGTTCGATTTCCTTTTCTTTGGCTGGCTCCAGACTGGATGGATTATCATATCTCTCAAAACCAGTGATTATGATTGGTGTTTTCTTGGGTATTATTCTTGAGCAATTTCTGACTATGGCATCTGCTTGGATTATTCTTCTATTAACGCGTAAGAAAAACTTCCCGGTCTCCACAACAAGTGTAGGGAAATGGATTCTGATTCCAATGAGTGCTGGTCTGATTCACACATTGATGTTCCCTCAAGGCGCGTTTTTCCATGAGTATTGGGTTGCACCCTTACTACCACCATTCGCTCTCATTGTTGCTGTAAGAGCATCAAACTGGACTGAAAATCAGGTCAATGTCTGTGGAAAAGTAGCTTGCGCTATGCTTATCTTGTGGGGCTTGGTTCTGTTACCAATTACGTCTGTAGCATATATTGAAGACTCGGTAGAATCAGTGGAGAATCTTCACGAGATTTTCGGTGATGATGCGTCAATACTTGTCTCATATCAAATTATCAGTGCTAGGCCAGAGGTAGTGATGTCACTTCATTCTGGTAATTTAACTCCCACCGGTTGGGCAAGTGATTCGCAAGAAGATTGGATTTGGGATGGTGCAGTACTGTGCTCCGATAGTGCGTGGGTAGAGAAACTCACCTCCACCAACCGTGATTACAAGATTATTGACCAGCGCCCCTCACCAGCTTGCCCAACTGGGCAACTTGTCGTAATCGTTCCAAGCAATGAGTCAGCCTAACCACAGTGACTATTCAGGATCTATCGTCTGGATCTGATGATGCTTCTCCGCTATCACTGCTTGAGCCAGCGCCATCATCATCTCGTTCACCATCATCACCATCTTCTTGAACCTCATCAGAACGTACGACATCTTCTTCCCAACCCCAATAACTTGGGGCATTGACCATCTCAGGAAGCGACACAGAGTCTGAAAGAGCCATTGTACTGTAATTAGTCACAGTCACACCTTCAGCAGAGAATGCATAGACGTAATCGCCCATGAAGATGGAGCGCCTAACATTTGGGCTACCGTAGTAATACGAATCTCTTAGTCCGTTTTCCCCATTGTAGAAGTCCGAGTGATCTATTGTGCCATACTTGGTAAGTGTGTTATTCTCAGCATCAACCTTCACTAGAATCAACTGAGTGACATACTCGTAACCACTGAAAGAGTATTTTCGCCCATCAATCACCACTTCATCGTAGGTGTACCGGTATGTTGAGAGAGGTATTGCCAACAATTCAGCAGGCGCCCAGTAAGTGAATGCCTTGTGCTCATAGGTCGCCTCACTGTACGACCATGACCAACTCCACCAATCCTCACTGTTGCGGTCAATAGGAGCAAGTTGCAAAGCTGATGCCAAGGTAGGGTCAGAGAAGTTTGAGACATCAAACAGTGAAATCTGGGTGTTACCCCAATCCAATCCCAATCCATCTTCGCCGCCAGCAATGCCGATTGTCAAGAGATGGTCTTCACCTAGTGGGTGAATGTAGGTTGACACACCTGAAACCTCTAACTCACCAATCACTTGTGGATTGGTTGGGTCTGAAAGGTCAATTGTCCAAAGTGGGTCAATATTTCTGAATGTGACAAGGTATCCCTTTTCACCGATGAAACGGCAAGACCAGATGGTCTCACCAGTTGCAATACCGCCAACATGACCAATCTGTAGTAATTCATCACCACCGTTCTCCTCTGGTGCAAGAACATAGACATCATTAGTTGGGCCAGCCCAATCTTCGCCATCTAACCACCATCGGCCCCAAATATCCTGAGTTGTAGCAACTCGGATGGTGCCGTTGTATTCTGAGAGAGAGAACTGGTCGTTGACAGTCCCAGTGACTCGACCTGAGCCAATATAGGAAGTTAATCCACCATCTGAAATGTCGAAAGCGTGGATATTTGTAGCCTCTTCAAAATCAGCATTTCGCCAGTACCACCACCAATCGT
>JACNFL010000257.1 GCA_014384685.1 Methanobacteriota archaeon | reverse complement strand
AGAAGCAACACGAGTCTGAGGTATGACCTGGTGTGTGTATGATTTCAATAGATCCATTTCCCAAATCAAAAACATCACCTTCATCAAATGGAATCACATCAACTGGCGGCATATCGGAATTGAAACGAGATGCCCATGTGGTGAACATATCACCACTAGCCAATGCACCAGAGGCGGCACCATGGGTGTGGACAGAAGCACCCCAGTGGTCGGCAAGATGCCGAGCCGCTCCAGCAGTGTCATAATGGCGATGAGTGAGAAAAATTTTGCTAACTTCGGGGCCACCGTCTAACTTAGATTCAATTCGTTCAACCACATTTGCTTGATACCAAGAAGTTCCAGGGTCAATCACCACGGTATCATTGTCACCCGAAACGATGGTGCAAGATGCATCGTGATGGATGCCTGGGAGCCTGACTACTCGCATGGGAGACATTTGCAGGCAGGGGGTTTGGGCTTATATATCGGGAGCAGGTCGGCCGCCTCAATGGCAAGGTTCCCAGAGGCAGAGAAGCGTCTGCTTGAAGTGCGTGTTTGCATGAAATGCAATGCTCGTAACGGCCTCAAAGCAACAAAGTGCCGCAAGTGTAGTTACAAAGGCCTACGCCTCAAAAACAAAGAACGCCGAATCTGATTTCAGACTTCGTCATTCATTTCTTTGAATATTTTCAAAAGCCCCAATTTTGTTTTCATCCATTGGATGCCCAAATTAATTTCAATTAATTAGTGAATCAGGCTTGACAAAGTCCAAAACAAGTCTAGGACCATTCGGTTTCGTCATCTTTCTTTGACTTCTTCCACTCTTTGTAGTGGGTTCTGCAGACCTTCACGCGTCTAGGTCCTTCGGGAATATTATCCCACACATCAACTGCGTTATCAAAAGCAATTGAGCGCCCACCAAGTGCGGTATCAGCGAATTCAGTACACTTAGGAACATGGCAAGGAACTTCCGGGTCAATCGCAGCCGCGGAGCGAGAACGCTTCGGCTTTCCACCCTTTGGCCGGGGTATTCTTCGCTTGCGAGGTTGGCCTGACATATTATCGCCTCTCGGTCATTCCGCTTTATTCTAACGCTCAAACTTTGTAGATTGTTGCTTCTCTATCAGGTCCAACACCAACTGAAGAAATTGGAACCCCTAACATCGCCTCAACTTTCTCAACATATTCACGCGCGCCATCAGGAAGAGCAGAGTATCCTTTGCCATTTTCATTTGCGTCGCGAGCCATTTCTAACCACTCATCCATCTCGATATGAGGGAATCCAGGTACTTTTTCAGTGACAATCTTGACTTCCGCCATATCTTCTGAACATACGGGCATTTCACTCAAGAATTGTCCATCTAAGTCATATCCCACTACAATTTCTAACTCATCTAGTCCACCTAAAACGTCGAGTTTTGTCAAGGTAAGTTGGGTGAATCCGTTCAGTCTTTGTGCGTGTCTAAGAACCACTAAGTCTAGCCATCCACACCTTCTAGGTCGTCCGGTAGTAGTGCCAAATTCGTGCCCCATCTTCCCCATATAAGCACCCACCTCATCAAACAAC
The DNA here is from genome assembly GCA_014384685.1 of Methanobacteriota archaeon. The sequence goes on along the minus strand of JACNFL010000257.1, from coordinate 2,273 downwards.
TCACCAGGGAATGGGCCGTGACCCACCCTAGTTGTGTAGGCTTTTACCACGCCATAGACTTCGCCGATGTGGCCGGGGTGTATTCCAACGCCGTGGGTTGCATTAGCACGGCTTGTTACTGAAGAAGTGACAAATGGATAGGTGCCATGGTCAATGTCAAGCAAACATCCCTGAGCACCTTCAAGTAGAACATTTTCACCTTGGCGCAAAGCCAAGTCAAGCATCAATCCAGTAGGTTTGATTGCATTCCCGAATCTTGCTGCTACCCAATCAAGTGATTCTTTCAGATCCGAGGCTGAAATTGATTCTGCTACTCCATGTGCAGTCAGTTGAGCAGTCATTCTGCCCGCATTTTCTTGTAGCCATTCGTCATCAGTGCGGCGATGCTCAATATCACAGAATCTCACACCAACTCGCTCAATTTTGTCGCGGTATGTAGGCCCAATCCCTCTGCCAGTTGTTCCAATCTTGACATCCGCGCCATCGTAAATTCGGTGGAAAGGTAGGTTCACATGAGCTCTTTCGGATATCCAAAGGCGTTTTCCTTCGGGTGATTCTCCCGATGATTCCTTCCATTTGTCGAGTTCCTCTTCTAAAACCCAGGGGTCAATGACCATGCCTGCTCCAAGTACTAATTGACAGTCTGGGTTGGTTAGACCAGAAGGTAGTTGGTGAAGTTTGAGAACTTGGTCACCAAGCACAATAGTGTGCCCTGCATTGTTACCTCCTTGGAATCTAGCAACCCAGTTTGATTCTTGGGCAAGTTGGTCGACCAACTTACCTTTTCCTTCGTCTCCCCATTGAGCACCCAGTACTACTGATGCAGGCATCGGGGTGAACCGGAGCGCGAGAGCCTCATGAACTTGCCCACAAAGAATTATGCTAAATGGTCTCAGATAATTATTGAAATCTTAGTTTTTTGAGCCTCATTATGGTATGCGAAATAGTGACTATTAACAAGGGCAAAATCAAAATTTTGTGATGGGATATCCCATTGTATTAGCAGTGTTTTCAGGGTAGTTGCATCGTTCAAATAGTGTCAGGTGGTTGATGTCGGTGTTGGGGCCCAAAAATTGTGTTCAGAGTGCGTGATTAAAGTAAATGAACGCACAGTCTATACCACAGGTTTATATACTGCGAGCAACAACTAACTATGTAACTCGGGGTTGTAAAGTATGTCAGATAAAACAAAAGCAGAAATTGAACAGAAAAAAGTTAATGAAATTAAGAAGCGAGCATTCTCAAACAGGAATGTTATCGGTTCTGCAAAGCGCCCCTCACAGGTAAGAAAAATTGAGGGTCACGATGGTCCTTGTGAAGAGTGTGGTGCAATTGAATGGGATTTAGATCCTGTTCGTGGTGAAGTTTCCTGTCAATCCTGTGGATTAGTGGTTGAGAAAGACGTCATTGACCCAGGGGCAGAATGGGTGAATCATGGGGAAGGCCCAGATAGATCAAGAGTTGGTGCTCCACCAACTCTTACATTGTCCGATAAGGGATTAAACACCAGCATAAGTAGAGGTGACTTAATGGGGTCCCGAGCAAAGCTTCACGGTATTTCTGGCAAAGCACTGAGAGATTGGCGAAGACGAGCTGTTATTGATGACAGGTCAAAAACCCGAAGTAGCCGGTCTCGAAATCTCGTTAAAGCAATGCAATTCATTAGAGATAGGTCAGGACTGGGTAAACAGCATCGAGAACAAGCCGCAGCATTCTATCGTAAATCCGCTGAAAAGGGCTTAGTTACAGGCCGAAGCATCCAAGGAGTTGCTGCAGCATGTGTTTATCTAGCTGCAAGAGAAGCAGGAATTCCAAGAAGAGTTGAGGATATTGCAGAAGCATTTGACATGGAAGATGAAATGAAACTCAAAGAGTTGAAGAGAACTATCCGACTTGTTTCACGAGAATTAGGTGCTCACAGAATTACTGGGCCAGAAGAGTATCTTGACAAATTCACAAGTGATTTGGGGCTACCACCTCAAGTTCTTGGTGCTGCCAACAGTCTTTGGGACCGAGTTGGAGGCTCATTAGAGTGGCAAGGTAAGAAGCCAAGCGGAGTCGCAGGGGTAATTATCTACAAGTCAGCACAAATGAGAGGCAATGCAAGAACTCAGGCAGATGTATGTGCAGTTGCAGGTGTTAGTGAGGTTACTCTCAGAGGCCTTCTAAGATTGCTTGAAAGAATCCTTGAACGACTCGGTGAAAGCTCATTCAATTGATGACGGGTAGTTGACGCTAGGGGATGTGAACCCCCGGCGTCTTGGTTGCAACCC
>JACNFL010000205.1 GCA_014384685.1 Methanobacteriota archaeon | reverse complement strand
GATGCAAAGGATGCATACGATTTCATCGCTAAAAAGGATAGTAAAAAGGTGAAGGCAACTGGTGGTTCACATCCCTATTTCAACCCAGGAGTGGAGCGACAAGGAGCAATGTCTACAGCAGCAGATACTGCGCGTGATGATTATGTGGAGGATTGATTTCAATGAATTACGTGCTTAACTTTTGACCAATCCACGAGCCACAAGCCCAATTCCAATCATCGCAAGAAACCATGCAATTTCAGGTGTCAAGATGATGTCGTATTTGTATGTGATTTCAGTCGTTTCTGTCACGCCATCAACTGAATTTCCTGCCACAAAACGGTAGTCTCCTCCAGAAATTGTCCAATCAATTTCACCAGAACTATCAGGGCCACCTTCTAAGAAAGTCAAATCTTCAGTATCACACAGTAAGTAACCTTCACCGCTATTGACACATTGGTCAGCGTCGCTTGCATCAACAATTCCTATCCAAGCATCCGGTGCATCCCATTGGATTACAAAATTAGCAACAATGATTCCGTTTACAGCGTTAGGAATAGGAATATTTTGTTCAAGCATAGCTGATTTATCACAGAAATCTAATCCAGAAATTCCTGTTGAGCAGGATGGTACATCCATGCTCTCAGTTCCTTCACCAGAAAAACCAATGAAACCAGCAAATATCGTAACAACCAATATCACAGAGCCAATAATTAGGGGAATCAACTTCATGTTACTCAATTATCTACACCCCCCCTCACCTCTAAATCACTTTTTATTGTTAATTTTCATACCCACAGGTTTGAGATAGATGGTGCATTCCCCAATTCATGGGTGAAGCATACGAAGCACTGATGGTGCAAATGCGAGAGTTGGATGTAATAGGGCAAATCAGTGGATTATTAGGGTGGGACCAAGAAGTCATGATGCCACCTAAAGCTGCAGCAATGAGGGCTGAGCAACTAGCATGGTTGTCTAAGGAAGGCCATACCAGAATGACCACTCCTGAAGTTGGTGAATTGATTTCCATCGCAGAATCAGAAGTCAATGGTAGTGAAGTGGAACAGGGTAACATCCGAATTATTCGTGATTCCTATGATAAGGCTACAAAGAAGCCAACAGAGTTCGTTGAAGAAAAGGCACGTCACACCTCAAAGAGTATTGTCTCATGGACAGAAGCAAGAGAGAAAAATGATTTCTCACTTTTCCGCGACGACTTAGCAAAAATGATTGATATGTCACGCCAATTAGCCGGTTATCTTGGATATGAAGACAATCCATACGACGCTCTTCTAGACCTTTACGAATCAGGACTTTCTGTTGCAAAATTAGATCCATTATTCCAAGGGCTACGAGATTCATCAGTACCACTCATCAAAGCAGTTTCAGAATTAGAGAACAAGCCGGATTGTTCGTGGGTTCACAAGCACCCATGGCCAAAGGCCTCTCAAGAGGCTCTCAGTCAAGCGATTTCAGAAGCAATTGGTTTTGACTTCCAAGCAGGACGCAGAGATGAATCAACCCATCCGTTCTGTGGTGGTTCAAACCCAGATGATGTTCGTTGGACAACTCGTTACGACGAGAAAGAACCCTATGGGGCAATTTATGGGACCATGCATGAGACAGGTCATGCACTGTATGAACAGGGCAGGCCTAGAGACCTTGACTTCCAACCAGCAGGTGAAGCAAACGGACTAGGAGTCCACGAGAGCCAAAGCAGATTGTGGGAAAACCAAGTGGGGCGCTCTCTTGCATTTTGCGAATGGTCATTCCCAATGTGGCAGGAGCACTTCCCTGCTAATTTTGAAGGAGTTACCCCTGAAATGTTGTGGCAGGCAGTCAACCAAGTTGAAGCCACTTTAATCCGTGTTGAGGCAGATGAGGCTACCTACAATCTTCACATCATGATACGCTATGAAATTGAGAAGAAACTAATCAACGGCGAGTTGGAAGTTGATGATCTTCCAGATGCTTGGGATGACATGTACGAGGAATTCCTCGGCATCCGCTCCCCGACACGCACGGAAGGCGTATTGCAGGATATTCACTGGTCGTTTGGTGCGTTTGGTTACTTCCCCACCTACACACTTGGTAACTTATATTCAGCACAGTTATTGCAAGCCGCTGAGAAGGATATTGGTAGTATTGATGACCAGGTGAGAAAAGGTGAATTCACCCCTCTTTTGGATTGGATGCGTACGCACGTGCACGCGAGAGGAAGTATCCTTGAGCCATCAGACCACATTGAGGAAGCAACTGGTGAGCAACCTAAGCCGGACGCATTCGTTGCCTACTTAGCAGACAAAATCAGCCGTCTATACGGCGTGTAATCACCTGTGTTCATTCAGGGTTCTCTGCACTGTAATCAAAGGTACAAGTTACATCACAAGTATCGATAACTATTCCTGTGTGAAGGAATTCTTTTACCATCTCGTTGACATCTTCAATCACTCCAATTTCGTTGTGTGCTTTACCAGCGTCTCCAACAGGTGGAGGTGAATTGCTTTCTGGCATTGCATCATATCCACCATCCCAATAGACAATTGCAGAGCCTGAAATTGGTCCAGCCTGTTGTGTAACTCCGTATGGTAATCTCGCTGAACTATCTAGCACAGGAATTCCAGCTGTCCTCGCCGCTCGATCTGATGAGATACCAGGTACCTGCGCATCATTCACTGAAATAATAGAGAGGAAAGAGAATGGCTCAACAATTGAGTCATAACCATCATTTGCAAAGGATAGGAAAGTCTCAGGGTCAGAGCAGTCCCACATTTGCTGCATCACACCTAACAACAAGGCTCGGTCATTGCGGTCAGGATATGCTGCTGAATGAGAGAACAAATCAGCAAAGGTGGCAAAGTTGGTTGAACGCTCAACAAATGTTGAGAATCCAGAACCACCAACCCATAATACTGCCCTATCAATATCAGGGGAAACTGCTACCACACTAGCGCCGTAAATACCTCCAAGTGAGTATCCCATGTAGTGTACATCAGTTGAGTTGACTAAGTTGGTTCCATCTGAATACATCTCATCAAGATCGGAGCAAACTCCTTTGAATGTACGAATCATTGCCATCTTGTTGATTAAAGCCTGCTCAATTCTTTCTGCTTGATGCTGGAAATATGAGGGGTCAATCATACCCAAACCAAGAGTATCAAAGTCGGATGAACTCCATCCATAGAGGTCTGTAGCAACAAACGAGACTTTGTATTCTTCAGCCCAGCCACCTAGGTAGTCGCTACTCCCTTCACCAGTGCCTAAGAACCCGTGACCAAATACCACAAGAGGTCCACTTTCATTCAGGTCAGCAAGTACCTGTGGGATTACCATTGTGAACGGTATTTCAGAATCTTCAACATATTGTGGTGTGCCATCATTACCCCTTACAATTAGTGCAGGAGGGTTTTGAGATTCAAGATATTGCGGGGCAGTAAAAGTACCTCGAATTCGGCGATATAGTTTATCGTCATCCCCATAATTATCCTCGCTTGAGGTTACAGTGCACCCAATCCCATCTTCACCTAATCGTGTAAGTGCGTCAGAGCGCATTGTTGAGATGTCACTAAGAATTGATTGAGATGAAGCGGTGTGGAAAACCCATGCTGCTTTTACATCAGTTCGCTGGTAATCCAACAATTCGAGTTCACCAAGTAATGATTCTATTTCACCTCGTCTTGTCTCGATGTCAGCCGATGTGGTTTCTTCACCATCAATGATGGCTTGCATAGCATCCGAAGGGCTGATTGGACCACCTGATAAGTCAGATAGCCCAATGAATGCTACACCGTATGTTGTATCGTAATCAAGTGCGCCCAAGGTGCGCATGAATACTATTGTTGC
>JACNFL010000278.1 GCA_014384685.1 Methanobacteriota archaeon | reverse complement strand
CTGAGTCTGACACAAACGGCCCCGAATTCATAAAATCACAAGATATGCCATGGGCTGAATTCCCTGTAACGAACCTTTTTGGTTATCAATATAGAGATGGGCCAAATAATGAGATTAAACGACCACGAATATACCTTATGTACATTGATACCGAGGTAGTCGTTGATAAAAATTCACCAGATTACGAAGATGAAAAACGACGACTGAGAAAAATGATTGAGAATATAAGAATTAAAACAAGCATATCAGGAACTATCAACGCTCTCCCTCCATTGCCCTGATGAGTCAAACTATGAAATCTGGAATGAGATGGTTGCTTCATCGATTGTGAAAGAATCAGCATCATCAGGCCCGCTACCAATTTCTAGATTACCTGTTTTTGCCCGAGTTTCAGATTGAACGTGAGCCCAGTCGTCTAGATTCAGTTCTGGATTACCTTCACCAAGCCAAACAGTCAGTTCTATGGTAGCATCAACATCTAGATCCAAGTCCTTACGCTTCTGCTGAACTCTGCGAATAATGTCTCTTGCAAGCCCCTTTGAAAGCAAGTCAGGTGTGGTAGCCATATCGAGCACCAGCGTCACATCAATCGCATCATCGCCCTCACCAAACGAGATCGTTTTGGCAGCGAAACCATCTTTCTCAACCCGCTTAACCTCAACATCTTCTTCGGTGATTTCAAATCCTTCAATCGTGCAACTGCCAGCCTGAATATCTGCCCAAACCTGTTCGGAATCCGCCGCACCAAGTGCTTCCTTAACCTTAGGCAAGTCTGCTCGACACTTAGCCCCAAGCGCACGCCAGTTTGGCACTACCTCAATTCTCTGGAATCTTTCCAAGTCATCCTCAGTAGTTAGTGACTCAACGTTCAACTCGTCAGCTAGAATTTCGTGGAACTCAGAAATATCTGACCCACCAACAAGCCAACCTGCTTGACATGGTAATCTCTGTCTGCGGTCAGCCTCAACTCTAACTCTTCTACCAGCCTCAGCCAATGCTCTAGTCAACGCCATTCTCTCTTCAAGAGATGGGTTTCGTGACGGTAAATCGCGGTCAGCATCTACTGCCGCCTGTAAAATCCCAGGAGTTCCAAGAGGCCAATCAGCCAGGTGAACTGAAACTCCAGTCAAATTTGTGTAAATATCATCAACCATGTATGGTGCTATCGGAGCCATCAATTTGCATACAGTTGTCAACACTTCATGCAATGTGTGTTGACAAGCCAACTTGTCAGCCGACTCCGCGTCATCCCAAAGCCTGCGCCGGCTTCTTCGAACATACCAGTTAGACAAATCATTGACGACAAAGTCCTCCAAATCTCGCCCTGCCTTGCGGAAATCCCATCCCTCAAACTGGTCGTGGTAATCCTGTGCTACACTAGCCAAGCGTGAGAGTAACCATTGGTCCAATGGGGCTCTATCTGTCACTGGACTTTCCGAGCCACTCTCTGGATTGAATCCATCAAGCGCCGCATAGTTAGCATGGAACTTGTAGACATTCCACAATGTCAGGAACATTTTTGCGTAAGTTTCTCTAACACCATTAGGATCGAATTTCAGTGGATTCCACGGCGCACCAGCAGTCACCATGTACCATCGTGTTGCATCCGCCCCTTCGCGGTTGAAATGGTCCCACGGGTCTACAATATTGCCTTTTGATTTTGACATCTTTTTGCCTTCTGCATCAAGAATCAAACCAAGGCTAAGACAACTCTTGTAACAGTTTGAATCAAACACTGTTGTTGAAACTGCTAACAGCGTGTAGAACCAGCCTCTAGTCTGATCTACACCTTCACAAATGTAGTCAATTGGGAAGTTCTGCTCAAACTTCCCATCTTCCCCAAACGGATGATGCCATTGTGCAAAGCTAGCACAGCCAGAATCAAACCAGCAATCCAGCACATATGGTTCACGAACCACTTGACCATCGCAACCATCTTTCTGACAAGACAAAATCACTTCATCAACAAATGGTCGGTGCGGGTCATCCGTCACCTTGGCAGGGTCAACTGCTAACTGTCTCAATTCATCTCTGCTTCCAGCACAATGCTGATGCCCACAATCCTGACAAATCCACACCGGAAGTGGAGTCCCCCAGTACCTCTCACGTGAGATAGCCCAGTCCTTGACATTGCGTAACCATTCCCCGAATCGCCCCGTTCCAATGTTCGCAGGAGCCCATTCAATTTGGTCGTTAAACTCGAGAAGTTTCTCTTTCACTGCGGTCATTCGCACAAACCACGAGTCCATCGCGTAGTACAGAAGAGGGTGCCCCGTTCTCCAACAATGCGGGTAATCGTGCACGTACATTTTTTCGCGATAAAGCAAATTATCGTACATCAGCAAGTCGATGATATCATCATCACAATCTTTCACATATCTGCCGTCAAGAGCGTGGCTAGTTCCGGCGATGAATTTGCCTTCCATGTCTACTGTATGTTGGGCTGGCAGTCCGACAGCCATCCCAAGATTGTAATCGTCTTCACCATACATAACTGCAGTGTGGACTACACCCGTTCCATCAGTAGTTGTCACCCAATCTGCTTCCAAAACAGTCCATGCTGTTTCTGAACCGGCGCGGTCAACCGCGCCCGGAAATAGCGGCTCGTAAGCCATTCCGACTAATCGCGAGCCGGGAAAAGTCTCAACGATTTCTGCCTGATGACGAAGAACTTCGCCGATCAAATCTTCTGCCAAAATCAGTTCTTCACCAACTTCCGCGCCGCCGCGACCATCCCAAGATTCGCCAGCAGGCGCGGTCACGCGCACCCGCGCATAGGTGACTTCTGGACCAACTGCCAACCCAACATTTCCTGGCAAAGTCCATGGAGTCGTCGTCCACGCCAAAACTGAGATTCCAGCAAGCCCATCAGCAGTTTTCTCCCCAAAACCATTTGAATCGGTCAATTTGAATTTGATATAGACTGAGGGTTCTTCCACCTCTTTGTACCCTTGAGCAACTTCGTGTGAGGAGTAGGAGGTACCTGTCTGGGGGCAATAGGGGAGAATCTTGTGACCCTTGTAAAGCAGGTCTTTGTCGAACATCTGTTTCAGAGCCCACCATGCAGACTCTACATACTCGTTGTGAAGTGTGACGTAAGGATTGTCAAGGTCAACCCAAAACGCCATGCGTTCGGTCATTTTTCTCCATGCATCCTCGTAAGTCCAGACAGATTTTCTGCATTCATCGTTGAATTCAGCCATTCCGAATTCTTCAATCGCTTCGTTGCTCATCAAATCTAGGCGTTTTTGCACTTCGATTTCAACAGGAAGCCCATGTGTGTCCCAGCCACCTTTTCTCTCAACAAAATGTCCTTCCATCGCCTTCCAGCGGCAAACAAGGTCCTTGTAAGTTCGAGCAACTACGTGATGGATTCCCGGTTTACCGTTGGCTGTAGGGGGTCCTTCAAGGAAAATGAAAGGCGCACCCTCACGGCGCTGGCTAATTGATTTCTGGAAGGTTTGTTGTTCTCTCCAGGTCTCAATGAGCGCTTCTTCCAAGGCGACTACATTGAGTTCACCTACGGTGTTTGGGACGGCCATGCACTTCTCCGACTTGAGATTCTTTCTTCAAATTGCCTCATGCGAAACTACGAGAATCACTGGGTTGGAAATGAGATGAATAATGGGCAACGACTCCAAATTGAAGTCGTACCCAAAACAAACGAATGACCAAATCAGGATTTCAAATGAGATGCCCACCCCATAATTAGCAGCAAATCCAAATAACAAAATTTAGGTTTTGTACCCCTTATAAAGATGCAAATCTTGTTTTTTTAACAAGTAATCAACAACCCAAAAAGAGGTTTTTCACCCCCTTTCAATTT
>JACNFL010000275.1 GCA_014384685.1 Methanobacteriota archaeon | reverse complement strand
CACAGAAGAAGATGCTAAAAACAGCGAAAAAAGTGACCCTTTGAAGGTCAATTCTTTACCAATTACTAAGGTTGATTCATATGCTTTGAAACCACAGGGGAAGTGGACTTCAACTCTTGAAAAAAGAACCAGGTTTTCTGCTATCAACCGTGCTGTTTCCGGCTTGATTGCATTAGTAGTGATAGTAGGAATGTTATCTCAAATTGAGCCACCTGCCAACAACTCTTGGCTTGCCCTATTAGCCCTAACACCTGCATTAATCTCAGCACTGGTAAAGCCCGGTTATCTGAACCACCTTTCAGACTCGCGTGCGGGGGATTGGTGGAACGCACAACTTGGAAAACCACTACAAATGAGTTTCCGAATCGAAAACCAATTTTATGTTCCTTTTCTGCTAGCACTTCTGTCAATCTACTTCTTGTTTGGAAATGTCTCACAAATGCTAGTTGTTTCTGGGGGTTTCATTTGTTGCACATTAGCATCTGCTAGAATTCATTCTCTCGAAAGCACATTTCCTCGACAAGGTGCAACACTTGTGTTGTTACTTCTATTGATTTTGATTTGGCCTTTTCTGCTATCTGTAGATCTATTAACCATGGATGGGTTTTCCATCAATAATGAAACTCTTACACAAATACTTGCAATTTATCTGATGCCTTTGGCAATTTGGATTCTTGTGCCTTTGATTGCTTCTGAGTGATAAAGAAGGCCATCACCTTGAAGCGTGAAGGATTATTCACCAATCATATGAGGAGGGGGCTACTGACTGTTGCTGTCGGCTTGACTCTTCTAGGATTGATGCTAGCAGCTATCACTCTGTGGCTTGGATTCACTTGGGCTCCCGGTGTAAATCCAGATGATTGGAAAGCACCTGAAGCATACCGTATTTTGTTTTGGCATGTACCTGCTGCATGGGCTTCATTCCAGGCATTCACTCTACTTTTTATCGGCTCAGGAGCATGGTTCCTCAAGCGCTTGGAGTGGGGCTGGAAACTACATGTTGTTGGTGCTCAACTTGGACTTGTTTTCGGCCTTTGTGTAATTATCAGTGGACCAATATGGGGAACTGCTGAATGGGGTACTCCGTGGGATTTGACCGATGTGAGATTGAATACCTACGCTGTTTTAACCTCCCTTTCACTATTCCTAGTGATGGGGCATCAAGCACAACCAGATACAGAAGATACACGAGATACTTTTTCTTCTGTAGGTTTGTTTGGATTCATTTTGGTACCTATCACAATAATGGCAATAAGAATCTGGCAAAATCGCCACCCGTGTATTTCTTGTGGCGGTGAAGAAAGCGGATTGGACCCGCAAATTATGGCGGTTTTAATATTCGGTTTATTCTCTTTTCAAATCCTAGTTGCTGGACAAGTGATGTTACGATATATCATCGGCGGTCTAGAGGATCGACTCACAGAGATACAAGGAAAATTGGATACGAGGTATTGAGATGACTAGTGGAACATTATTTCTAGCGATAGCATATGTAGCGATGATTGGTATAATCGGTGGTTGGACTTGGAAACTACTTTCTCGAGTTGGCGAGTTATCAGATCGCCTCTCTGCAGCAGAATCAACACTAGGAATAACTTCACAAAACGAAGAGGAAGAATAGTACTGAAATTATCCAACCAAAGGATTCAAGCGCACCGCAGGTGGCGAAAAACCATCAGGAGGGCGCGTCATGGCACTTGGCAAGGCATTTTGCGTGTTGTGTGGCAACGAAGACGAACTGACCTCTGAGAGATTATGTGTTGCATGTTTCAAAGAGAGAACTACCCTCTCAATTCTACCTGAAACTATCCAAGGATATCGTTGTCCAAAATGCATGATGTATCTACATGAAAAGCGCTGGGGTCATCACCCCGATGAAGAATATGAAGAGGGGTTAGTGTCAGAATCACTTGAGGTTCACAATGATACTCAAGCCTTAGGAATTGGTATTCTAAGACAAGTGATGGATGATAGAAATACTAGGCTTTCAGTACAAGTTAGCGGATTTATTAGTGGAGTTGAATTTGAGAACATTCATTCAACAATGGTGAGGATTTCAAATGCTGTTTGCCCGACTTGTACGCGCAAGGCGGGAAATTATTTCGAGGCGACTGTCCAACTTCGCTCATCTGGTCGCCGTCTTTCAGAACACGAATTGAAAGCAGTTAGAGCAACTTTTGACGATTATTTGGACAGTATTGACCCGGACCCGATGTTTTTTGTCAACAACGAAGGGGATGTGCAGGGTGGTTATGACATGGTCCTCGGTAGCAAAGCACTAGCTAGAGGATGGACAAAACACCTACTGAGAAAATTTGGTGGAACATCAAAGGAGACAAACTCAATTGTTGGACGAAAAGATGGAGAAGACCTCACAAGATTGACTATTTCATATCGAAAACCAGCATTTGATATTGGAGATGTGGTACGGCGCAAGGACAAGTATTGGTTAATTGCTTCCTGGCAGAAAGAAGGTGCAATCATCTCGGCTGTTGACCGATTACAAAGAACCGGTTTGACTTGGAGAGACTTAGAGAAGACAACCGTAGTTAGCCGAACAAATGAACAAATTGTGATTGAGGTTTTGAATAGAGATTCTTCGGCTGCTGAATTCATGGATCCAAATGATTGGAAGGTGAAGGCTGTTTCACTTCCATACGATGATGATGGTGTTCAGAGTTCTTTGCGCATCGCTTTGATAGCCGATGAATGGGTCGCTCTACCTATATTAGAAGGCGGTGGCATCAGTGAGTGAAGTCAAAATTGCAGATTTAGTCGCTGCTCTTGATAGCGAAGATATGCTAGGATTTCTGCGACTTTTTCCTAGTGATTTTGCTACTCAAATGAAAAATGATGAAGCGAACGGAGTCAACCCCACAACACCGTCATCCGTTCTGTGCCTAGGAATGGGTGGATCGGCAGCGGCAGGAGATTTCCTTGCTTCACTAGCAAATTATCAAGGTGATTCTCAAGTTACAACTTGGCGTAATTATGGGCTTCCTAACTGGATAGAAGATGATTCATTAGTTGTCGCTACATCCTATTCGGGAAATACTGAAGAAACTCTTGACGCCACTAATGAGGCAATTGGAAAGGGACTTGAAACCGTAGTGATTTCAAGCGGTGGGAAACTAGCAGAATTTGGTAATCATATTTCAGTACCTGGAGGACAGCCACCTCGTTCAGCTTTTGGCCACCTATTTGGGGCACTGCTACACAAATCAATCTCTAGTGGAGTCGTTCCAAATGAAGATTTATCAGGACTTATTGAGAGGTTAGAAGAAACCGTTGAAGAGTTTGATTTTGTCAATAATTCTAACTCACCTTCACTTGCTCTTGCACAAACTTTGCTTGACCGAGAGGTAGGGATAGTTGCCGCTGCAGAACTAGAATGCGCCGGAACTAGATTCGTTAACCAACTCAATGAGAATGGAGGGGTTTTTGCTCGCTCTAATTCACTCCCCGAGATGAATCACAATGAGATAATTGCTTGGACTGATGATTCGGCAAAAAATAGCCAAGCCCTCATTTTGCTGACGTGGAGCGGCATGCATGAAAGAGTTGGGAAACGGGTTGATTGGATGATGGAAAATGTCGAAGTTGAGGTCGCTTGGCAACTTCATTGTGAAGGTGAATCACTGCTTGAAGCAATGCTATACTCTTGCATTGCAATGGACTGGATTTCCTGTGCAGTAGCAATACTTCGTGGAAAAGACCCTAGCGCTATTGGTGCTATTCGTAGTCTCAAAGAACATCTTAGTCAGTAGAGTGGACCAAGAACTAAGCGTGGGTCGGGAACATCTCGCAATGCCTGTTCTCTTTCAGT
>JACNFL010000273.1 GCA_014384685.1 Methanobacteriota archaeon | reverse complement strand
AAAGGGTCTATATAGACTAACATTATGACTGGATCAGTTTTTGGGGGGCAGGCCAACCCTAACGTACTGCAGGATCAAGAGTTAAATTCATTTTTTGTGATCTGAGCAGTAAAACCCCCTTTAAAGCTGTATAGAGCTCTTTATTTGTGAAGAATAGTTAGCTTTTGTTCATTTGAAAGCTTCAAAAAGTCTTGGTGAAACTCATCCAACATAACCTTAGATGAAACACCAAAGTTTTTCATAAATGATTTCTCAAATCCCAAATCATTGAGATCTTGAAAAAACCTTAATCGATACGCTTCCTCATTTGTTTTATGAATCAAGAAGGCAATGAACCAAGTGCCTAGGTCGTATGCGATTCTTGCGTCGGGACCATAAGGAATATCTTCGATTCGTTGTCCTTTTTTCAAATCCTTCACGGAGTTCAGTTTCCACTCCATCACTTCTTTAAAGTAGCCATCCCTGACACCCTCCTGCTTGGAATAGAGTCTTTGTGCCATATATTCTGCGCCCCCTTCTAGCCACCAAGGGTTTTCCAAAGACATACGCTGCCGTTGAGATTCATCTCTAGTATGTATATGTGCCTGCTGATAGACATGAAAGTATTCATGAAAAAGTACAGACTTGTAATCATCCTCTGTGGGGCTTGGGTTCTTTGATGTCATCGTAATGAGAAAACCAGACCACTCTTCATAGTTATTTCTTCTTAAATTAAGACCGGCATTACCTTCAGTAGCATAGGTGACAAAGTTATGATCTCTGTTAAGACAATACTCCACGGGAGTACTCGGTGATTTAAGCTTTCGCAATGCACAATATTGCTCGTCAAGTTTTTTAGCAGCATCTTCACTTTTGCCGACCAACCAAAATTCCATTGGGCCGTAATTTCCCCAATGTTCTGATGCTATTTTGTAATATTGTTTTGTTAAAGCAATTGTCTCTTGGCTAACATCCTCTGCAGCGTAAAACTCAGGCTCTAGTTCTGTAACTTCGCCCCAGGTATCTTGTAAATCATCAAAGGTCAATGCATCTCTATGTTCAACTGAGCAAGCATTGAGAATCGATGCAACAAACAAAAAGTATAGGTATAAATATCTACGCATCATAAGATGTGCCTTATTGAGGACTAATCATTATACTTTTACGGCAAAAGAAAACCCCTGCTAATCAGGGGTTTTCTGTATATCTATATATAGATGTATGACTCTTACGGGCAAGCGCCCCAAGCGCCAATCATAGCGAGAAGATCTGTGATGTTGACTGTGCCATCACCATCTACATCCGCTGGACTGTCCGATTGACCCCAGTCAGCGATTGCACTAAGTAGGTCATTGACATTGACAACGCCATCACCGTTTGCATCTGCTGGGCATGGATTTGCGTCATCACAATCTACTGCTGAAACCATTATTGCATCAACACCTGCTTCAACGACAGATTGCGTATCTGCACCTTCATCAGAAGCAGTAAATCTCAATTGGATTTGACTAATGTCACCTGCGAAATCATCGACACTAAATGCAACTTCTACCCATCCGCCACTGACTTCTGAACCACTTGGACCAACACTTTCTAGTTCATACCATGCTGAACCATCTGAAGACCATTCAACTACAAAGGTGTCTGTATTTGGCGCTGCGCCATACGAATTATGAAACCACCTTGCATAAGAAAGTATCGGACTATTAACTTGAGATAAATCAATGACGCCTGAAGTGAGGGTCGTATAACCTTCATCGACATCACTGTTGCAACCATCCCCTGAGGAGTTGTCTGTGAGCCAGCAAGAACCCGAACCATCGTAATCCGAAGTCGGATCGCCACGGTCACAGTTAATAGGAACCCCCCTGTTCCACTGACCATCCAAAGCATTGCCAGCGACAGTCCAATCACCATCAGCTTGACCGTCATCTTCATACGCAAGCACAAGCGTTCCAATCATCCAGTTATATGCGTTTGTTTCACCACCCGATGGATGTTCAACAGTGCCTGAAACTTGACCTTCGCAACTTATATAAAACTCAGGATCATCCTCGCAAGCCATGCCTGCGACTGTACCGTTCCATTGCATTAATCCATCGTTATCCATTTCTTGCACTGTCCAGTTTGCTAAGTTATTCGATCTGTAATGCAAATACACGGAACCATCTAAAAGCGTGTCTTCGCGAGGATCAATATTCACAGACACTTGAATTGGAACATTTGGGTCTGAATCAGCAGGCACTTCTGAAAGCATCGTAATCTGAGGACCAAGGAATGTATTTGCAAGTGCATCAGCAACATTAAGTACGCCGCCAGTTACACAATTGCCTTGCATACTTGAAATAGGTCTCGTACTTGAAAGAATAATGTCTTTGACTTCTGCAGAACTTGTTCCACCCACTACGGAATAGATAAAGCCACCCCTGCCTGCAACATGTGGTGTCGCCATTGAAGTGCCACTGTAGTACGAGTAATTATTGCCAGGAGTTGAACTCAGGACATCAACACCTGGCGCTCCGAGATCTACTTCAGTTGGGTGGTATTGGCTAAATGAAGCCATGTTTTCGTTCACGTCTGTTGCGGCAACACAAATAATGTTGCTACAGGATAATGCCCCAGGATAAGAGGCACCATAGCTACCACCGTTGCCAGCAGCAGCGACAAAAATATGACCATGCTGGTCACCTGCACCTTGAATTACATCAAACATTGCTTGAGAAAAGCCACCGCCACCCCAAGAGTTGTTAGAAACTTTGAATTCATTGATTGCGCAGTATTCAATTGCATCTATAGCGCCTTGGTTACTACCGCTGCCGCCTGCACTTAAAAACTGAACACCAACAATTCGACAGTTCCAGTTTACGCCCGCAACGCCTACACCATTGTTTCCAACTCCACCGATAGTGCCGCTGCAATGTGTGCCATGACCGTTGCCATCCATAGGGTCTGAATCGTAATTGGAAAAGTCATAACCGTGAACATCATCAATATAGCCGTTGCCATCATCATCTTGACCATTGCCGGCGATTTCACCAGGATTCGTCCACATGTTCGCAGCAAGGTCTTGGTGATTGTAATCAACACCAGTGTCAATAACTGCAATAATAAATTCTTGGTCACCGACATGGTCGTCCCACGCTTGTGGAGCCATAATTTGATCCATGCCGTACAAGTCATCATACATAGGATCATTTGGAATCGTGTCGAATGCTTGAACAATGTAAATTGGCTCTACATATTGAATGGAATTACGTTTTGTCGATAGAACCTTCAGGGCCCTTTCTACTGTCCCATCGATTTCGATTGCAAATAGTCCCGGAACAATTTTTGATTCACTTAATATTGTTCCACCAACTTCATCAAGAATGCTCTGGTGAAGGGACCTATTATCAGCATCTAGAAAACGAACAAATACCCGATCTTGAACATGGTCGTAACTCAACGCGTTCTTATCTGGGATAAGTGCATTATTTTGAAATTGCGAGAAGGCAATTTGACCGATGCACAAAGTTGCAAGTAGTGCGATAGTTTTAAAATGATTCGACATGGACTTTCTCTCCAATTAGTGTGTAGTCGTAAATATAACCAAAATAGTTAATAACTTATATTCTAATAGATTCGTAGTTAAAACCTCATTAGATGCTTTCAAAATGGCAATTTAGTTGTTTATTTAACATTAAAAAGGTGGATTTAGGCAAAACGACGCTTAATTTAAAATCTTCATCCCATATTGGCAGATATGAAAGACGAACGTGTGATGATGACCTGCCCCCATTATATGGTCCAATCCCAATGTTAGTACAAGGGGTTAAAACGTGTTTAAAGGGCATGGAGCAAGGGTGAGCGAAGCGAGCCCGAG
>JACNFL010000216.1 GCA_014384685.1 Methanobacteriota archaeon | reverse complement strand
TAGATTGGAGACCATCTGGCGCACTAAGACTAACACCTGTGACGGATGTTAATGAGATTAGAAGAAGTAGCATAGTAATCCAAGAGGACATTCCAGATGCCGCTATTTTTGACCACCTTGTCGGGTCATATCTTTCTGGAGCGGACCAAATTGATTTCATATCGAGAAAAGTTATTGGCCGAAATTCAAAACTTATAATTCGTGAATTTTTAAGGACTACAAGAGGTTTTGAAATATCTAGTGAAACCGATAAAAAAATTATTCTCGTTAGTTTATTGAGTGCTAGTGAGATGCCTCTCAGAGTAAGTATAAACAGAATGTATCAGCAACTTACATCCCTAATCAGAGATATTAGTGATGTGATGATTGGAGGGGATTATGAATTAATTGAGGACCATGAGGAAAGAGAACAGGAAATTGATTCTATACGCCTTCTAGTGGAGAGGCAAGTATCTTCTCTTCTTGATTCATACAAAGTTGCTGAGGCCTTGAACTTAGGAAGACGGGAAGCGGTAGAATTTGCAAATCTATCAAGATCTTTGGAAAGAATGGCAGATCATGCTAATCAATTATCAGAGCTAATCATTTCAACAGAAAAAATACCAAACATGAATCCGGACGAAGCACCACTATCACTAATTCCAATCTGGCAAGATGCGATGAGGAGTCTAATGCTGAACCTACGCACACATGATGCCGAAGAGATTGAAATTGCTCGCTCGAATTTAAAAAAATCTAAAAATGAATTGTTGGATTATGAAGAAAAATTATGGTCGCAGAAAGAAAGCCCTAGCAGGATTCTTTTCAAATTCAAATTTTCAGAATCAATAAGAAGAATTTGTTCATATTCAAGAGACTTTGGAGAAATAATTCTCAATATGATGGCTCATTCAAATATTATCGAAGATAATTGAAAATCAAATTAGTGAGGACACTAATTCTGGTTGTGTCAAATACAGGAATAAACCAATTCCTGCAAACATCATCATCCAGCTACCTACCATCTTAATCATATCAGTAGCCCTTCGTAAGAAGGCTTCTACCTTCCTGCTCCCCACACCCACTACTACAGTGACAGACATCATGAGCAAAAATAC
Source organism: Methanobacteriota archaeon (assembly GCA_014384685.1). The sequence continues at coordinate 2,745 of JACNFL010000216.1, read as the reverse complement.
GCTAAGCATGATTCCGCCAAGGCCAGCAATAACAGCAGAAGTGCCGCCAGAAAGTAAGTATCCCAAATATGGCAATACAATTGCCGCCGTGCAATCAACTGATGCAGCAGCATAACCGATCCCCCACAAGTACATGTTACGGCGAGGTGTGAACAAGTCATCAGGTTCAGTGGTAGAGAAACGCTGAACAATTAATTTGTCAATCCAACCTAGCAAATGTGCTGTACCGCCCATCAACATGAATGAACCTAGAATAAAGAGTAGAACTGCAATGAAAATTGCGAATCGATGGAGGTAACCGGCGATGTTGATAAACTCGGCCAAACCAAGTACTAATAGCCCTAGAATAGCAAAAAATGTCAACATACCTACGCCTGCAAGAGCACCTCCTGTAACATGATTTGGCATTGAACCTTTGAGTTTTCCAGATTCTCTCAACTCTTCTTCTCTCAAACCTAAACTAATGTAGTACCCAATGTACCCAGGAAGAACAGGGAAGGCACATGGAGAGAAGTAAACTAGAATCCCCAATAGTAAACCAAGAGCAAGAATTCCAGTAAAACTCCTGTCAACCTCCTTAAGACCTATTCGCAAATCATCTGATTCGCCTGCATTAGCAGAAACCACTGCTGCATCAAATTCATCCCAACCCTCAATAGGAGTACCAGAATTTTGTTTGCCAACAATATATCCTTCATGATCAATTACGAGTAGAAGAGGTATTTGATGAGCAAAATAATGTTCAATTAAGTCACCTCTTTCACCTGTCGTTTCATTGACAATAATCGAGTCATGAGCACCCATGCCCAAAATCCACTGAGGTACGAAATAATTTTCTTCGGGTTCTGATTCATTTAGCCATTCCATCGTTTCAATATCATACCAACTTCCAATTGAAACAATCATTACAGGATATGGCCCTGTCAAATTTTGCCATCCAGAAATTTCAGATTCCATATGCGCTTGAGCGTAATGGCAACTACCACAACCATGTGCCATAAAGTCTAGAACAATGACATTACCACGATTTTCTGATAACTTGAACCAACCAGTTTCATTGGTGAAATTGTCTTCAATCCCAGTGCGATTGACAGTTTCCATTTCGAAGTCTGGAACTTCTCGTACCTCTCCACCAACTCCGAACATCGCAGAAGTTACGCCGAAAGCGGATAGACCACCATATGCAATTACTGCAAACAGTAGAATCGAGACGCCAAAAGCCTTCCAAGTCTTCTTTTCAGCAAAGACATTGACATCGATACCGACCTTCCACTGTAAGGTCTCCTTCCATCCCATGAATATCCTGCGTGCCCGCTACTGCCTTTATCTTTCTATTCTACGGGAAAGGGAAAATATAGACACTGCTACATCTGAACTGACGACAAGCCCCTCACTTATTCTCAAAATCCCTCTTGCGTGGATTTGATATATCGGGCGAGGGCTCGCCACTTGATGGCTGAACAAGATAGTATAGAGAATCTGCTGGATGAGCAGCGACAATTTCCTCCTCCTGAACCAATTGCAAGTGAGGCACATATCACTAATTTTGAGCAATACAAATTGATGTGGCAACATAGTATTGATGACCCCGATGACTTCTGGGGTGGCATCGCAGAGGAGTTTGAATGGTACCGCAAATGGGATACTGTTTCCTCATGGGATTTTGTAAATGGACACATCAAATGGTTTGATGGTGCGCAACTAAATGTTAGTGTGAATTGTCTAGATAGACATATTGCCGCTGGCCGTGGTGATGCACCTGCTATTTCTTTTGAGGCAGATAACGGTGAAAGCATCACTTACACTTTCAACCAAGTTCTTGAGAAAGTAAGCCGCTTAGGAAACCTATTGAGAGCAAATGGCGTTGTCAAAGGAGATAGAATTACAATCTATATGCCAATGATTCCCGAACTAGCCTTTGCTCTGCTTGCGTGTGCTAGAATCGGCGCCATCCATTCAGTAGTTTTTGGCGGCTTTTCAGCAGATTCTTTAGCCCAAAGAATTGTTGATTGCGAATCTGATGTGATGATTACAACTGACGCTGGAATCAGAGGCGGTCGAACAATCCCATTGAAATCGATTGCTGATGATGCCATAGAAATAGCAGCCAATAAAGGAGTAGATGTCAGATGTGTTCTAGTCAATCACCGAGCAGGTGATGGAATTGGTGCTGGCTCATCTGGTTGGGTTGAAGAAAGAGATCTTGACATGGATGCGGGAATGGCAGATGCTGACACAGAATGCGAACCTGAAATCATGGATGCTGAAGACCCATTATTCATTCTCTACACATCTGGCTCAACTGGTAAGCCGAAAGGAGTTATGCATAGTCAGGCAGGTTATATGATTTGGACTGCTACGACAAGTAAGTATGTGTTTGACCTTGACCCTGAGAGGGATTTACACTTCTGTACTGCAGACATTGGCTGGATTACCGGACATTCTTACATTGTATATGGCCCACTAGCTCTTGGAACTCATACATTGATGTTTGAAGGAATCCCTACCTACCCCGATGCGGGAAGATTCTGGGATATTTGTGACAAGCACAAACCCTCCACATTTTACACAGCACCCACAGCAATTCGTGCATTAATGGTCTATGGAGATGATCCAGTTACCCGCTACAAACGTAGTTCTATGCGCGTCTTAGGAACCGTTGGAGAACCTATCAATCCAGAAGCATGGATGTGGTACCACGAAGTTGTCGGAGACACTACTCGGCCAATTGTAGATACTTGGTGG
>JACNFL010000268.1 GCA_014384685.1 Methanobacteriota archaeon | reverse complement strand
TATTGTCAATTCCTTCGTGCCCAGTATTAGAAACTCTAACAATTTCCTCTTTCTCAATAAGTTGACGGATCCAAGATCGAATTTCTTCTTTTTCAATTCCTTCCAATTTATCTCGATAAAGTGGGTTTTCGTGGTTCTTATCTAACCCACCTCCCATTTCCATTAAGTCAAGAAGGGACTCTGCATCTTTGGGAATTGAAACTTTGTCATTGTAGTAAGTATTGACTTGTTCTTCATCCAATTGGGTCGCAAGAGCTCTTTGTCCAAGTAAACGTCTAAGGATTTCTGGGTCGATATCCTTGATTAGATAAGCCCTCGTTCTCATTGAAAGTAAATCTTCAAATGCTGACATGTATAGATTCATTCCAATCGGGGAAGGAACCTTTACTCTAGTGTGTAAAATCCTAGAACTGCCTTGAACTACATCATTGACGAATTGGTTTAATCCTATCATGTCAAGATCAGCGTGGAATATTTCATTGAACACCTCTTTCATCAATAATGACTCTTCTGATGCTCGGTGATTCTTTAGTAAAGCATCGGCTTTTTGTTGGAATTGTTGGGGTGAAACCTCTTCAGCACCAATGCGGCGAGGAATTATCAAACTTCGTCCAGCGACTTCACGGAATCTCTTAGCAAACAATTGAGTGTCTAACAAATATCTTTCAATCACACTACGATGGTCGTTTGCTTCAAAAACTGCGGGGAAGGCAGCGGGGTCAATATCATCAGACATTTTAATGAGAAAACCATTTTCATCAAATGATATCTCGTGTACATGGATATCATGAGCAGAAGCGACCCCTGCAAAGAAATATCCAAGAGTCATGTTGAATGCTCGACCTCTACATGTTGTTACCATGTAAGTTGTAACGCCACCAACAATCTGTTCCATCATTATTCGATTTGGACCTGGAACTTCAAATGACTCTGCCACGTGTTGCTCCATGAACCGAGCGACCGATTCTGATATTTGCCTAGAAAGCCCATAACCTTCCATCAAAAGGCGCCGAGGATCTCGTTGTCTCCTAAGTGCCAACATTGTAGCCTTTTGGAGTTTCAATACAGCCAAAGAAAGTTCAGGACTTCTTGAAAGGGCTTCACCAGACCAAGATGGGACAGTAGGGCGGAATCCAGTCACTGGTGTCACATTAACCCTAGAACCTTGAATTGACTGAATTCGATATGTTGTACCTCCAAGAAGAATAACATCTCCAGGCCTAACACTTGAAACGAATGATGATGATAACTGGCCAATCATTGAACCATCTGTATTCAGAACTAGATAGTTATTATCAGGTGAAATTGTACCAAGGTTTGTGTAATATATCATCTGTGAGTAACCTCGCTTTCCGATGGTATTTTCCTCCCAATCAACCCACAATCTCTTTTCATCTTCTAGCATGTCAATTACTTCGATATAATCGTCATAAGGAAGAGCGCGGTATGGCCAAGCAGTAGTAATCAACTCAAAGACTTCGTCAATATCTTGTTCTCCAACAATTGTTAGTCCAACCATGAATTGGGCCAGCACATCCAGTGCATTTTCGGGGAATCGTAACAAATCCATTTCACCACTCATAATTGCCCCTTGTAGAGCAACTAACTCAACTAAATCGTGTGGACCAGTTGGTAAGAAGCGGGCTCGAGGAATACCCCCTACATGGTGACTTGCCCTACCAATTCTTTGTAACGCGGTTGCAATACTTCCAGGAGAACCAAGTTGAACTACACAATCAACAGTTCCAATATCAATACCTAATTCTAATGAAGAGGAGGAAACACAACATCTTAATTCACCCATTTTCAATCGTTGTTCAACATCCTTACGAATTTGTTTATTCATAGAACCGTGATGCGCTTCTATCCCTTCTTCATCCCAACCAGCAAGACGCCGAAGTTTCTGGACAATTTCTTCAGTCATCTTTCTAGTATTTACAAACACAATAGTAGTAGTATGGGCTTCAACTAGGTCTAAAATACGATCAACATTAGCATCTAATATTTGTTTATGGTCAAAAGTTGGGTCCCCAAATCTTACATGAGGGAGAATGATATCTAAATCAAGTTCTCTTGCGCCACTAATTTTTGCAATCTTGACTTTATCTGTATCATCTCCCACAGGAACTAGAAACTTTGCAACTTCATCTAATGGTTCCATGGTTGCAGATATCCCAATTCTTTGTACAGGTGTTGTAATTACAGAATCTAAAAGTGCCATTGTCAATGATAACAAAGTTCCTCTCTTGGATGGCACTAAACTGTGTAACTCATCTAGAATAATCCAACTTAAATCAGCCATCAATGGACGGAATTTGGAGGAAGCTAAAGCAAGACCGAGACTTTCAGGAGTAGTAATTAGAATGTGAGGTGGATTTCGTAACATTTTTTGACGTTCGGATTGACTAGTATCACCAGTCCTCAACCCTACTTTGATATCCTTGGCTCGGCCTGGTAAAAATCTTGATTTTATTTCAGTTAATGGTTCAATCAAATTCTTCTGAATGTCATTTGCCAATGCTTTAATCGGAGAAATATATACACAATATACTTTCTTTTCAAGTTCCCCATCTAGGGATTTTCGAATTAATTTATCAATAATTCCTAGGAATGCAGTAAGTGTTTTCCCACTACCTGTCGGACTACATAATAACAAATTGTCTCCGGCATTGATTGAAGGTATTGCCATCTTCTGTGGGTCTGTGAAATCCGGAAATTTATCTTTAAACCAATCCCTCACGGGTTGGGACAATTGACTAAAAATTACCTCAGATTCTTCGTATGAATCTAAGTGTACTATCTCAGCCATATATTCTCCTTCCTATTCTTATGGTGAGAGCGCAACGAACCATTATATCAACAATTCGGATTTAGAAGGAGAAATAGAGAAATTATCCCTACTGATAACCAAATTCAAGCCCATCTTGAACCATTCTTTCCCCAGCGGTTGATAACTTCTACCTTGGGAGATGGTATTTCTTGGAAAATTAATGGCGAAGATTCCGCAATAATCGGCACATGAACTTCACGAAGTGCATTTGTTGGACAAGAGCCTATACAACTTAGGCATCCAACGCAATTCTCATTGAGGACAATTACTGGCCTCTTTCGACGTTCAGGCGGACACACAGCGAGTGGCATTAGTGCTTCAAAGGGGCAGTGAGTAATGCATAGGTCACATCCGGTGCAATCTTCGCTGGTAATTTCAACCATTGCCTGCCCCATGTGATAACCTAAAGAGTTAGCATTATTGAGACTATTCATAGCGAAGCATTGAGAACCCTTCTCTATCCGACCAACTTTAGGTGAAGGCGTGACAAGTGACAGCGACCGGGTTAACTCCTTGATGTCGATGTTGAAAAGAAGAGGAATTATCTTCCCCGCTTTTTCAATTCACGGTGGAATCGCAGGTTTGTTTGATTATGGGCCAGTGGGAGGCAGTTTATTGCGGAAAGTGCAACAACAATGGCGGGAACACTGGTTGTCAAAAGGAAATATTGTGGAGATTGACAGCCCAACTATCACACCTGAATCTGTTTTACAAGCAAGTGGACATGTGTCCGCCTTTAACGACCATGCATCAGAATGTAATTCTTGCAACGCGATTTTCCGTAGTGACCATTTAGTTGAGGAGTTTCATCAAAATCCAGATTCTCTTTCTGGTGCTGAATTAGATTCAATCTTATCCGCAAATGCAATCTCCTGCCCTTCATGCAACAAATCTGATTGGGCAAATTCACGCCCTATGAATCTCATGTTTAGCACAAAAATAGGTGCAACAAGAGGTGGTAGGCAGGCGTATATGCGGCCTGAAACTGCTCAGGGAATGTTCCTAACCTTCCCCATGATCCAACGCCACTTCAGGAATCGCCTTCCATACGGGGCTATCC
>JACNFL010000266.1 GCA_014384685.1 Methanobacteriota archaeon | reverse complement strand
CTATTCCTGCGCCTGACCGAGCCCAACATTTGTGGCGCTACACACCTTGGCATCGTATTCACCCTACTGGAAAACCAGAAGAAATCCCAAGTGAAGTATCACCAGCTATAGTTTCTCTCACAATGTTGGATGGAAGTGAACTACCAAAGGGAGTTTCTATTTCTGCAATTGATGGTAATCTAACTAGAAATATTGACTCTGATGTTGGAGGTGCTTTCATCCGCGCACTCTCCGATGAAAGTGCAGTAAAAATCACAATTGATGATGGGGTAATTATTGAGCAACCCCTCTTACTTACACTTGATAGCACAGGTAGTGTAAGTGGCATCCAAATTGATGTTTCAGTAGGGGCAAATTCACAAGCTGAATTGCTTACTTTAATTGAAAGCGGTGCTGATTGGTTTGGGCTCATGAGATGTGGGACGATTGATAAATCTGCAATTTTCAACGATGTTGTAATTAATCGATTAGGGGCTAGCAAACTTCTCCGAATTGAACAATTCACATTGCTAAGAGATGCTCAAGTAAAATTCGGAACCGTTGGTTCTGGTGGTGTTCAAACTAAAGGTGATTTGAGATACATTCTAGATGGCCGGGGAGCTAATCTTCAAGTGAACGGGGCAATCCTTTCTGCAGGAAACCAGCATAACGACCACCATGTCGAAATCATGCACGAAGAACTGGAAACTTTCAGCCGCTTGAAATGGCACTCAACCTGTGGTGGGAAAAGCCGGACTATCGGAACAGGTATGCTAAGAATTGCTCATGGGGCAAAGGGTTCAGATTCCGCTCAAGTATTCAATAATCTACTCCTCTCAAAAAATGCTGAGGCTGACTCTATTCCCGAACTAGAAGTTTTGGAGAATGAAGTAGTAGGGTGCGGTCATGGAACTGCCAGTGGCCCAGTTGATGATGACCAAATGTTCTACTTGAAAACACGTGGATTCTCCGATAATGGAGCGCGTGGACTCCTAATCACAGCATTCCTTAATTCAACTCTAAATGAAATGGGGTCAGAAAAAATCCATACTTGGCTTGACCAACTGATTTCTGGTGGACTTTCATCTACATCTTGAAAACACACCAAAGGTGTGAGTTCAAAAAAAAAACATGGATTGATAATGTGGTGGCTGATGACGGAATCCAAGGAGGAAGCAATATGGCACTGAATCTACCTTCAATCCGCGCTGACTTCCCCATTCTTTCGAGAGTACTTCCTTCAGGTCGCCAGTTAGTTTACTTGGATAATGCAGCCACTACTCAAAAGCCAAAAGCCGTCATTCAAGCAATGACTGATTACTATGAAAAAAACAACAGTAACGTCCACCGAGCGGTTCACACGCTCGCTGGAGAGGCAACTGCTGCCTACGAAAAGGCACGACAAGATATTGCTGACTGGTTCTATGTTGAGAGAGAACAAGTGATTTTCACGAGCGGAACAACAGAAGCAATAAATTTGGTAGTTCATGGATGGGGACGGGCTAATCTTGAGAAAGGTGACATTGTACTAATTACAGAAATGGAACACCATGCTGACATCGTCCCATGGCAACTAATTGCTAAGGAGCGGGGAATTGAAATTCGCTTCGTCTCAGTTGATCCAGACACATACCGCCTCAACATGGATGAATTTGAGGCTTCAATCGATGAAGCCAGTTTTGTCGGCTGTGTTCACACCAGCAATGTAATTGGAACAAGAAATCCTGTTGAAGAGATTATTGAAATGGCACATAGCCGGGGTAACCACGGCAAGGGAGCAAGAGTTCTCATTGACGCCGCCCAAGCATCACCTCACGAAAGATTAGATTGCACTGAACTCAACGCCGACTTCGTTGCCATTAGCGGTCACAAAATGTGTGGCCCTACAGGAATTGGCAGTTTAATTGTCAAGCCAGAAATGCTAGATGAGATGCAACCATTCATGGCTGGCGGGGATATGATTGAGGAAGTATTCCTTGACCATTCCACCTTCCAAACCGGTCCATACCGGTTTGAGGCTGGCACCCCAAAAATCGCAGAAGCAATTGGCTGGGGTGCGGCAATTAACTATCTTGCACAATTTGACATGCATGAAGTCCACCAACATATTCACGATTTAGCGGTATATACTGCTGCTGCAATATCGAAAATACCGGGATTCAAGGTCTACGGCGACCACACAGACCCTAACTGTTCAGGAGTGGTGTCTTTCCTTCACGAAACCATCCACGCAGAGGACTTAGCACATTTCCTTGACCTAGGGGGTTTTGCTGTACGTACAGGGCACCACTGCGCCCAACCACTGATGCGAAAACTTGGCATTACAGCAACTAACCGAGCATCATTTTACCTTTACAATACCCAAGAAGAGGCGGATGCTTTTATTGCACACCTTGAAAGGTTAGATGAATTGGCAGAGGATGTGGGTTCAAGAGTTGAGAAGTTTATTGATGAAGAGCCAACACAAACTACTCCAAAGGTAGTTGAGGAAGGTGAAAAACCTGGTTTTGGCTCAGGAAATTGGCCAGCGTCATTACAAGAAATAATTGATGAATTCTCAGAAATTGATGACCCTATGGAAAGATACGAAGTTCTCTATGACTGGGCAAGTGAATGCGAGTTATTACCACCTGAAGAGTGGAATGAGGACAACAAAGTTCACGGTTGCCAATCCGAAGCACATGTGGCCTGCTCAATGGACGAAGAAACTGGTTTCAGAATGCTAGGTGGTGCAGATGCACAAATTGTTCAGGGCTTGATGGCGATTACTCAGAGAGCAATCAATGGGTTGACGGCTGAAGAAGTAGCTGATTTCCCAGCGACTTTTGCTAGAGAACTTGGGTTCTCAGAAACCCTCACCCCAAATCGGGCTAATGGGTTCCTCAATATGTTCACTAAAGTGCGTAAAGAAGCGCGCGAGATGATGGAGTGATTGAAATGACGGCAACTAAGGAATCGGTATTGGCAGCTATTCACCCGGTTGAAGACCCTGAATTGGAAATCAGTCTTGTTGAATTGGGGCTTGTCTATGATGTACGTATTGAGGAGAAAGACGACAGCATTCATGCTGAAATTGACCTCACGTTAACTTCGCCTGGATGCCCGATGGCGCCAGAAATCATGGCTTCAGTACATCGGGCAGCGCTATCTACAGAAGATGTTGAGACGGTTCATGTCAATCTAGTTTGGACTCCACGTTGGGATCCGAAAATCCATGCTAGCGAAGATGCTTTGATGGATATGGGCATATTCTAATCCAAATCATAGAGTAATGGGTACCCTTGTATTCAAAATGAAGCATAGGGCCCCCCTTGTATTCAAGTTAGTTTAATTGGTATGGTATGTATCGGTCAACTATGCGAAAGAGCCTGATTCTAGTATCAATTCTGCTGACCTCCATATTTTTCAGTCTTGATTTATCACCTCCCGTAGACGCTCAAGGAGTCTCACCCAACCCTACAGTAGAGTTAGATTGCGATGACGTTGGAGGATTTGATCTATTCACATATGATGGGGTTGGAAGCCGCATCGGATTTCAATGTGGCCTTGATAACCCAACCCAATATATTGAAAATGTGACCGTGACATTGTCGGGACCATTTTTCCTTCAATACAATCTAAGCACAAATACACAGCAATCTTTCTACATCATTCAAAATAATACAGTTATTGGTCCAATTTTTAATGATGGTGCAACTTCTGTGAATATCATCATCGATGCTTATGACTCAACTAATTTCCTTGTTGTTTTTTGGGAGGATTATGGAGATATTAATTGGGATGGTAGTAATTCGCCAGATGGGAGATTATACTCACCTCTTCCGCCAAATTTGGTTACAGTAACTGCCAGAGTAACTAATGCTTCGGGCATTCCTTGCACGACTTGCCCCACAGAACAAGAAAATGTCACTA
>JACNFL010000230.1 GCA_014384685.1 Methanobacteriota archaeon | reverse complement strand
GTGGGGGGCCTTGTTGCACAGGCTCTGCCGCTGGTGATGGAGGCGGTGGTGCTTCAAAGGCAGCCGCTGGTGGAGGCGGAGCCAGCCCCATTGGTGGAGGTGGAGCCGTCATTAGTTGACCAAATGCTTGTTCTGAATCATCAGATTTCCTACGCACAATCATAAGAGTCGACACACCAATTAATCCTGCAATCAATACAGAAATGAGAATAATCATCGGCAGTTTACTCTTGACATGCCTTTCAGCATCTTTTGGATAATAATCAGCCGCATCAGACCAACCATCCCCATCAGAGTCAACACATCCAAGTCTGTCTTTTGTCGAGGTGCCGGCTATTTCTGGACAATCATCAGAAAGATTTGTCCCAGTTTGGTCAGAGTAATTATCCCCATCAACATCAGTCCACAACAACTTGTGATTTGGATACGCATCTCCCGCATCAGACCACCCATCACCGTCACTATCTACACAACCTAATCGGTCTAGAGTTGAGTTACCCCATATGTTCACACAATCGTCCGGAGTTGTCGCTGGCGCTAAATTGTCACCATATCCATCGTCATCTGAATCCAACCATTGGGTCGGGTCGTATTCGAAGTCATCTCCTTCGTCAGACCACCCATCATCGTCTGAATCAAGGCAGCCGAGTCTATCCTCTGTGCTGGTGCCATAATCTGTTGGACAAATGTCAGCCATATTCGCGGGTGCAGGGTTATCACCATAACCATCGAAGTCAGAATCATTCCATTGTGAGTCGTCACCAGGGAACGCATCAGCACCGTCATCCGTTGTCCAAACTGTTGAAGGATTGGAGTATCCATCTTCATCAAAATCAATGCAGCCTAGCCTGTCAATGGTTGAATATCCCTCTTTCAAAGGACACCAATCACCATCTGTGCCGTCAATATTGTCACCATAACCATCCTCGTCACTATCACGCCATTGTGTTTGGTCTGTAGGATAGTCGTCCTCTATGTCTGCCCAAGAATCTCCATCCCCGTCTGGGCAACCTTTGTTTTCACCTGAAGTCGCTGTACCAACCAAGTTGGAGCAACCATCCTCTGAGTCGCTGAATCCATCATCGTCATCATCGGTGTCTTCACCGTTGTCTTCGCAACCATCGCGGTCAGCGTCGTTTGAAGGTGATGAAGAGAATGAAAGAGGACTTGTGGGGCAGCGGTCAAATTGTGGCCAACCTACCACGCATCCTGGTTTGGCAGTTGCGCCGTCACAGATGAAATCATCATCATCATCGAGGTCTTCTGATGCATCACGACAACCATCCGAGTCATAATCTGTTGAGGATGAATCACTAATCCATCCCAACTCTCCCTTTGCGCAATCATCGATTCCATCACTGAGTCCATCGTTGTCATCATCAAGGTCTTCTGGCCGGTCATCTTTGCAGCCGTCTCCATCATAATCAGTCACAGGGGTTGAAGTCCAACCTGTTTCCCCAAATGGGCAATCGTCAGCATCTGTTGCATCAGACAGAATACCATCGTTGTCATCATCAGGGTCACAGACATCACCCATCGAATCGCCGTCATGGTTCTCCTGACCCGGATTTGCAATATCCGGACAGTTGTCAAGGCTATCACGAGTACCATCAGAATCAGTGTCCGGGAATGGATCTAATCTAACCACTCTATTCAACGCTGCATCAACATACCACAATTTGTCATTAGGCCCGACTTCAAGACCCATAATTGAATTCGCATTGGTGTCAACTGTTTGCATCAGTGTTGCACTTTTACCATCTGTTGCTAAGTCAAAAGCACTAATTTTTCCATTTGAGTTTTGGGAAACAAAGAGAGTATCACCATGAAGTGCTATTCCTGAGGGAGATGAAAGACTAGTTGCAAGTACACCCCATTCAACATCTCTAATCTCGCTGTATTCAGCTAGTACAGAGTCCATCTGTGTACTAGAACCCATGATATTTGTTGAAGTGGTAGTTGTGTCATCTGTATTGACCCAAAGAACTCGACCTGCACCTGTATCAGAGATATAGAGAATCCCATTAGCCTTGTCTAAAATCATGTGCCCGGGAATATTTGCATTTCTAGTTGGTGTGATTTCCACATATCTGTGCACAACACCATCATCGTGGTCCTCCCCACCAGTATCATGGTCGTTATTGAAATCATAATACACTAACTCTTCATAATATCCGTCGTTGTACCAGTAAGCATTTCCAGAATCGTGTGCAATACCCACCCCATTAGGACTCTCATGTAGCATGTCAAGGTGGCTACCCAAAGCCCCGCCTTGTTGCTGATTCTCCATGGCAAAGTGAGATAGCGAACCTGGCCACAATGCTGGTCCCATGAAATTATTTGGTGCTGCTTGACCATTGTAGGTGTTCCGAGTTTCCTGAGCAGTAGCAAAAATGTAATCAAATTCAGAATGAGATTGACCAAAAGCAAGGGCTGAAACCTCTTCCATGAAATGGTATCCATAAGCATCTTGCCTATTCTGGCTTGACTGGCTTGATTGCCCTGCATTTGAGATGATAGTAATACTATCAGTAGCCTGATTTACAACCCATAATTCGTTCTGTCGCGCTGTATTTGGGTGGAATTCAAGATCACGCGGGACATCTAATTGACTGCTTGCAGAAGCAATGATTGTCTCATCAAAACCCGCTCCAAACTGTTCAACATATGTGTGTGAACTACGAGTGTCTACTTCTGCAATAGTAGTTGGTACTAATAACACCAAAATACTTGAAAACAACATCAAGAAAGTGAAACCTGTTGCACATCTGATAGCCCTCAAATTTGTATTCATATATCCACCGCACCCCCCACCCCTTTATTGTGACTATGCATATTAGAATCAATGCTAGATGGAGGTGAAATTTTGTGATTGTTTTGGGAATGAAGCGATATGTGAGAACCTTCTCTCACACTCCAGAGCAAACAGCACCCTCGGCGGGCATGAATCTAGAGGCGGGATAAATGGGGCGAATTGGAAGAGGAATAGACGCCACCGCGAAGTGGCTCCTCAAGTGGCGAATAATTCGCGGTCCAGCCCGCTTAATCGCCAACTCAAGATACGCTTACAGTTTCATCACACGCACGGACAGAGTCAGAACAAATCGCTTACGTGACCGCTTAAAACGCGGCACGGTTCCCGAGCACGTTTCAATCATTATGGATGGAAACCGACGCTTTGCGTGTTCACGGGACATGGAAAAAGAAGTGGGGCATAAACATGGCAAGGAGAAACTCAAGGAAGTGATGGACTGGGTGTTGGACCTTGGAATACCCTACCTCACTGTCTACGCACTTTCCACAGAGAATGTCACTGGTCGGGAAGGGGAAGAACTAGACTCCCTCTATGCCCAGTGGCCTTTAGGGATGATACATGTATGATGCATAGGAAATGTTGGCGGGGCATGCTTTTTAGGGAAATTCACCCTCGAGGGATTTGTGCCCAGTGAGAGATATATGCCCAGTGCTTTTTAGGTAAATCAATCCCCGAGAGACATATGCCCAGTGGTGTTAGATGGCCGAAGGCCATCGGAGCGAGGCAGGCGAGCGAAGCGAGCCTGCCGAGCTATCTAACAAAGTGGAAAATAGAGATCACCGGCCCTTCAACATGCAAACGTCTTCTTATCAAAAAACTTGGTAATCTTAATTTTTTTTGCCAAACCGGTACATTTGCTTTCTAGGAGACAGGCGAAAACTCTTAGTGAACGAAGTCGCCTTTTTCAATTCTCTAGGCTCCCTAATCATTGCGAAAATTGTTCATGAACGAAGTCGCCTTTTTCAATTTGCTCGGCTCCTCAATCATTGCGAAAACTCTTAGTGCACGAAGTCGCCTTTTTCAATTCGCTCGGCACCCCAATCATTGCGAAAACGCGACATGACCGAAGTCGCCTTTTA
>JACNFL010000265.1 GCA_014384685.1 Methanobacteriota archaeon | reverse complement strand
GATAGTGCCATGGAATAGATAGACATCTTGGCTAACGTATCCTATCTGATCACGAATTGAGCCAAGAGTTAACTCATTAATGTCTGAACCATTCATTGAGATAGCCCCTCCATCGGTTTCGTAATACCTGAGTAGTAACTTCACAATCGTTGATTTCCCAGCCCCAGTAGGGCCAACGATTCCTATGCTTTGATTGCGATTTAATTCAAATGAAACACCATTCAAAACTTTGTTTCCATTTGGATAGGCAAAGTGAACCTCATCAAAAGTGATTGCGTTAGCAGGTGCTTCCAATGATTTTGCCCCTTCTCTATCAATAATTGATGGCTCTAGGTCAATCATTGCGAATACTCTGCGGGCACTTGCTTCAGATTTCTGAATCTGATTAACGAGCATACCTAGAATAAATAATGGCATAGACATTCTAGTGCTCATCAATAGGAAAGTGACAAACTGTCCGGGGGTAATCCCACCTTGCGAAGGCCCTTCAAGCATCAGGTAGCCACCAGCAGTAGCAAGCAGTCCAAAGGCAATTCCAGCAATTACGTAAATACCAGGTAGGAATTTTGTTCGTTGAACTGTAGCGCCAATTGCATGGTCTTTGTATGATGATGATTCCTTACCAACACGAGTAGCTTCGTAAGTTTCAGCATTGTATGCTTGAACGACTCCCATTCCAGAAATATTGTTTGAGAGAACCGCATTTATATCACCAAAAGATTGTCGTGATTCCCTGTACTTCTTTTGCACACGCGTTGAAAAGAAATAGATTAGTGGCATGATGAAAATGATTGGAACAAACAATATTAATGCAAGTTTCCATGACATCCATACAAGGATTGCAAATGCTGTTGAGAAGGTGATTACAATTCTAATCATAGAGGTAGATGCATCTGAAAGAAAGTTCTCAAGTTGATTGACATCAGCAGAGATTACTGACATAATATCTCCCGTTTGACGGTCTTCAAAGTATCTTATTTCCATTTTTATTAATGATTCAAAAGCGGCCATTCTGATGTCGTGTTGAAGATATTGTGCTAATGTTTCCCAAGAATAATTAGAGATTCCTTGGAAGATTGCAAGGCCTGTGAATGAGCCTAAAATAAGTAATCCGTAGAATACAAATTCTTCAAGTTGGTTAATATCTCCTGAAAGTATAGCATCGGTCAACAATCCCATTGCAACGAATGGCAATAAGTCGCAGATTCGTGCCCCCATATTAGATACTATTCCGAGCGTAAATCGCTTCCAATATGGCTTGATGTATGGCAAAATACGCCATAGTTGGCGGCCAAGAATTTGTTTATCGCCGGCCTCAGATGTACCATCTGAATATTCTGCAGGAGTCCCACCCTTTGGCGCTGGCATCATTGTCCACTCCTCAAGCCTCTCCTCTTTCAAGCCTCGGTATGTGTAGAGGGTTCAGTATTCACGCCAGCCGTGACTGCAACTCTTACATGTGAGGATTCTAGTTTCTGGTTCATCAGAAGCACGGGTTTGTTTTAGTTCTGCAAAGACATCCATCTCTTCACATTTTGGACAAACATACATTCCATGAGTAAGTACTCCACGGTGCTGCTCAGCATCATCTATCACTTCTGTTAGGTGCTTCAAATCTTTTACCTCTGAGGAAGTGACTGAATCTAAGGTGTCTACCTCTTCACCAGATTGTAATTTTACTTTACCTTTAGTCGGGCCAACATAGTTGCATCGTCCATTTGGACACTTGATATTTCCATCAGGACCGGGGAAGGCTAAGGTTCCACATTCTGGGCAGAAGATGATATCACACTCCGATAGAGGTAGCGGATGCTCATTCGCTTTTAAGCAACACGCTTGAGGGCTTAATCAAAAATCCCAATTATTAACCATATGACCATTTCAGAGCCTATTTTTGTTCTGTAATATCAATTGATTAGAGGGGGGCTTCTCCTTTTGAAGGGAGACCTGTTGGGCCACCTATGCGTCTCAGTTGGGATTGGCGTCTTGCCCGCGTCTTTGATGATGCAGGAGAGGTTGTCGATGAGTCGATATGGAATGCTGGCCGTAAGCCTGCAACAGTTGCATCGCGTCTTTCTCTTCTAAGCAAAGGCAGGAAAACAGATGAGGCCAGGCGTCTTTCAGAACGATTCCCTGATGCCATTGAAACTCCCGTTCATGAATTATCATCAGGTTGGTGGCCTCAACTTTCAGATGAGGAGGCTGAACTTCTTCAAGAAGCAACCTTGGTTATTGCCCAGGCAGGGGTAGCTGCAGCATCAAGTGACCCTGACCGTCGCCTTGAGCATCTCGTGCGGGCTGGCGACGAGATGAGGGCATCTTGGACAACCCTAGAAGCAAGAGTGATTGAATGGGCTGGCCTGTTTCTTCCAGAAATTGATTTGGACGGCCAACGCGATGTAATTCCAATTGAAATTGCTCAGGCTGATACACTTGAAAATGCAGCAGATGCACTTCATACGGTATCTAGCCCAACTGGTATTAGTGATGCTGAATGGGCAGCTCTTTCACAATGGGCAAGAGGAGTAGTAGAAGTTGAAGATCGCTTGAAAACGATTGAATCGGCAATTAGGGAAGTTGCTCTTGAGCACCTTCCCTCAACATCAGCATTGATTGGCCCATTATTGGCAGCAAGAATGTCAACAACTGCACATGGCAGAGAGAGATTAGCTCGTTTACCGTCTGGAACAGTGCAAGTTCTCGGAGCGGAAACTAGTTTCTTCTTACATCTTAGAGATGGTATTCCTGTACCTAAACACGGACATCTATTCCAGCACCCTTGGGTATCACGTTCACCGCGTTGGGTACGTGGAAAGATTGCTAGGATGCTTTCTGGCAAGGTTTCTATCGCTGCAAGACTAGATGCTTTCAATGGGCAACCTTGGGGAGAATCCGAAGTTGCTGAAATAGAACAAAAAGTTGCAGAAATCCGCCAAAGACACCCAAAACCAACACGTAGATGAGGTGATTTGTTGGGTCGCAAAAGTCATGGTAAAACCGATGAGTTGAGTGAAAACGTACTCACACAAGGCCGCGGTCTTTGGACTAGGAATGCAGTCCCAGGCGTGCGTGTACGTGGCGAAGGATTGAGAAGAATAAGAGGAGAGGAATGGCGTAGTTGGTCACCTCGTCATTCAAAATTAGGGGCGGGGATTCTCCGTACTAAATCGGAACGCGCCTCACTTTTACCCAAAATTGGCAGTCAGGTTCTATACTTGGGGGCGGGTCATGGTACAACGATTTCCCATCTTCACGATCATATGTGCGGTGAAGGTAATTATTTGGGAGGTTCAATAATTTCAGTTGATGTGGCACCTAGGTGTATTCGTGACCTCGTTTCATTAGCAAAAAAGCGTCCAGGGATTTTGCCTGTGTTGGCTGATGCGAGGCAGCCAGATACATTGAGGCCGTGGTTAAATGGCAGGGTCGATTGGCTGTTCCAGGATGTTTCTCAATCCGGTCAAGTTGACTTCTTCCTTTCAGCAGCAGTAAATTTTCTTTCTCCCAATGGTGTTGCTCTCTTGTCCTTGAAGTCGGCATCTGAGCCGAATGTTGAAGGTGGGTCAGAGCAGCATTATGCTGCTGCGGTTGATGCAATGGTGGAATCTGGTTTTGAGGTACTCGAAGTAATTCGTTTGAAGGGCTGGGAAGATCAGCATGCATTGATAGTCGGCAAATCACCCTCAAAGTGGCCTTGATTGATAGTGCATAGTTCACAGACCAACCAAACTGCTTTTGCTAATGGCGGATACGTCGGGTCGTGCCTGAACGTTCAGGAGGAGAGACTGTCCGGAAAGGGTTAGTCAGACATTTACAAGGTGGGACAAATATTTCGGTTGATTTTGGGATGAAAGGGGTGAGGTTTTCTTTTTCAAAAGGATTGGGGGAGAGGGTGGGAAACCGGCCT
>JACNFL010000264.1 GCA_014384685.1 Methanobacteriota archaeon | reverse complement strand
ATTGACGATGGATCATGTGCACAAGATGATATGTGTGGAGTTTGTGGAGGAGATGATTCTTCATGCGTAGGTTGCACCTATTCTGCTGCGTGTAACTACAACGAAATGGCAACTACGGACGACGGTTCTTGTGATTTCGA
This sequence comes from Methanobacteriota archaeon, assembly GCA_014384685.1. The sequence continues at coordinate 3,781 of JACNFL010000264.1, read as the reverse complement.
TTCGTGCATTACAGTAATACAGGGATGCACCTACAGCGACGCATGCAACTTCAACGCAGATGCTACTGATGATGATGGATATTGTGAGTATGCTGATCCTGGGTTTGATTGTCAAGGTAATTGTTTAAATGATGCCGATGGAGATGGAATTTGTGATTTCTTAGATGTCGCCACTGAAATGCTCGAGATAGAGAATCCGTTCCTAGAATTGTCGTACGTGCAGTATGCTTCTCCATTTTTCTCATTATATGACGGATGGTTTGATGCCGATTTTGTGAAGATTGGAATTTGTAACCCTCAGGTTATTTTGGAATCATCTTTTGCCAACACCTCTGGTTTCAAAATTTCCATCAACTTTGAAGACTCTGATGAATTCGTCGACTTCCCTGTCGAAGTGTCCGAATTTCTACAAGAATGGACCCTTCATTTCCCGGCCAACGTACTCAACACAGCCTCCCAAATAGTGTCTATTCGATTGCAAGACTCAAACGGGTACACGCTCGATAACTTGTACCAGGATGAAACACCTTGGCCCAACGTGACCTTGAACGGAACTAACCATGCTCCTGGACAACATAGAATTGTACGTCAACCATGGGTGCTTCAAGGAAAAGCCGAAGTGAACGAATCCGAATGGTTGGTTTGTGATGAAAACTGGGATATGCCTTTTTATTCTTCTTGGAATTTGGAGTCCACCACCCTTGTACCGATGACTGAGAATGATCAGGGATGCCTAAACGACTTGGATGGCGACGGGATTTGCGACCAATTGGAAATCCCAATGTATTGCCAAAACGTCAACGCCATTAATTTCAGTCCACTTTATAACACCCTCATATGTGAGGAGGCCGATGTGGTGGAGTACTGGATTTCTTCGTTCAACTTGAATGCAATTGCTGAACAAGGAGGTTTGCTTCCTCCTATCGATCCTGGTCAAGAACCCGCCACCTCTGAAATGGTCGCCAGCAGTTTTTGTGATAACGGTGCTTCTCAATTGGCATTCTGTAACTACGGACAACGTGCCTTCGTTGTGAATGAGAACATGCGATCGGTTGACATTATTAACTTTGGGGATTTGGGCAATCCAGTGCCGATTTCTGATGGCATAGGGGGATTCCGATCCATTTTAGCTAATGATATTGCGTCGGAATTAGTTTTGAGAGGGTTAACCAGTGTATTAAGGGCTGGTTTGGTTCCGTCTGATGTAGATATTTACAATATGGAGGGACCCGATAATATGGTTGCGGTGGCGTGGATTGACCCCTATGATTTGACCTTACCTGGTTGGGTCACGTTTCATAACACCGATGGAATTCTCTTTGATGAAATTGAAGCCATTCATGAAGTAGGTCCAAACCCAAGAAGCTTGGCCTTCAGCCCAGACGGTGAATGGTTGGTAGTAGCATGCTCAGGGGAAGGGGAGTACTTGGCGGTGGATGATCCTAAGGCTGAGATTGTTTGCATCAACGTGGGTGGATACACTTTAAACCCTGTGGCTCCCACCTGGGCGAATGTGGTGAGCTACACGATCAATTTTGACGCCGAATACATCGTTGGCGGAGGACCTCTGGCTATCACCGGTGGTGCCGCCCGCACCTCGCAATACGACGGCACTCCCGGCTTGTCTCACTTGCTTGAACCCTCGCACGTTGCTATCACACCCGATAGCCAACGAGCCTTTGTGAATTGCCAAGTAAACAACACGTTGGTGGAAGTCAATTTAAGCAATGTGATTTCAGGTGCTGATGTGATTCAAGGAGCATACGGCTTCGGGTACCGAGATATGAGTTCTGACAACGGGTTTGACGGAATGGATGACGGGTACGCCTTGGTCGAGAAGCCGACGCTGGGAACGATCTTAGGTTGGTATCAGCCTGGGGACATGGAAATCGTCGTTAGTGGATCAAAGACAATCCTATTGACTGCCAACGAAGGCCTACCGTCCAAAAACGCCGGAGATACAGAAGATGTGAATTTTTGCGGTGGTTGCGGCGATTATAGCAGCTTGGAAATTGATGCGAGGTACGGCTCTGGCGCCACAGGAAACCTCAGCGATCCTTCTTACGTCTTTGGTTCTCGTTCTTTTTCTCTATGGGACATCACTACAACTGGTAGCCTTTCCCAGGTTTACGATAGTGGATCGCTGATTGAAGATAAATTGGCCGAGCTGATGCCCGATTACGTGAATTCGTTGAAAAGCACATACTTTTCTGGTGATCAAGCTTCTATTTCTCGCGGCCCAGAGCCGGCGGGAATTGCACATGGTATGCTGGACGGAAAGGACATTCTCATTGTGTCGCTTGAGGAAATGGGTGGTTCTATGATTTTCAATTTACTCAATTTGGATGACACTCCTACTTTCTCTGCCTCTTATCAGGCGTATGCCACTAACAGAGATTTCCAAAATCCAACCATGGATCAATGTGCCTTTAATCATTTGGGAGCCAAAGACGTGTTGTTCTTGAGTTCTACCATCACCGGCAATACGTCAGTTACTGGAGGCAATGAAGGATACGAGTCCATACTGGTCTCCAACGACGAAACGGGATCACTCACACTCTTTAGTTTGGACTCCAACTTTAAAGTCCCTGGGTGTATGGACTCTTGTGCATGCAATTATAGCCAATATGCTACGGTGGATGATCTGTCTTGTGATTACTCTTGTGTTATATTGGGTTGCAAGTACCCCGATGCAGATAATTACGATGTTTTAGCTACTGAAGATGATGGCTCTTGTACATTCCCAATCAATACTTCTACTTGTGATGGGGACCTGGATGGTGATGGGTCTGTTTCTACGGCAGACTTACTTTTGTTCTTAGGGGCCTTCGGGACTGCCTGCTAAGAAAACATTATCTGTTAACGGATAGCGCGGATCATTGTGGTACACCCTTTTTTATAAGTAATTTGACGCGATTGTTTTTAATTAAATAGCCTTACTAAGAAAATGAAACGTTTATTATTTGCTTTAACAATAATGCTTATTAGTAGCTCTTCATTGTTGGCTCAGCATTCTTGTGCTCATACAGAGCAAAGAAAGAAAATGCAAAAGGAACATCCCGAGTTAATTCCAGCACAAGAAGCTCGAAGACAGTTTTTAGAAAACTTTACTCATAATTTCTCTGCAAATCAGTCTGTTCAAAGTTCTGTAAATCTTCTTATTCCAATTGTCTTTCATGTTGTTCATGACAATGGAGTAGAGAATATCTCCGATGCTCAAATTCACGAATCTATCGTTCAGTTAAATGAAGATTATGCAGCTGTAAATCCTGAATTGGTTGATGTTCATCCAAATTTTACTGATTTAATAGCGAATGTAGGGTTTGAGTTCCGTTTGGCAGAACTCGACCCTAATGGAGAACCCACTACAGGGATTAATAGGATTCAGTCAGAATTAACTTATAACGGTAGTGATATAGCGCTCAAACAAATGATTCAATGGGATCCGACGATGTATTTAAATATATGGGTTGTGTATTCTTCAAATGGTGGAAATGGTTCTGCATTCGCATACTATCCTGCCGATGTAGAAGGTTCGGGATCTATTTACGATGGGGTAGTAAGCTCATACTGGGCTGTAGGACGCACAGAAACGGCTGTTTGGACACACTATAAGATTTTAACTCACGAAGTAGGGCATTGGGCAAATCTTAAACACACTTGGGGTGATCAATCGAATAATCAATCTTTATCGGGTTGTTCATACGATGATGCTGTAGAGGATACACCAAATACGATTGGGAATACGGGTTGTGATTTGGAAGCTATTTCCTGTGAAACT
>JACNFL010000135.1 GCA_014384685.1 Methanobacteriota archaeon | reverse complement strand
GAGGGCCGCTTTAGAGTTTTGTTGCCATCAGTCCGTTACTGGTGTTAACGTTCGTGCCCTCAGGATGGTTCGTTCGTTGTCGACTTCTTGGATTATCCATGGTTGGCTATCTTGTGTCTTTTGCATTAATCCTCAGATGTTTTCCTGATTTTGCCCAGCGATTTGTTGGCGCAGCATCAACTGCTAGGAGATTTCTAGTCACTGTGACAAAAATAAACTGGATGTTCCCGGTGTTAATTCTGTGGCTTGTAGGCAGAATAATCGTTGGATTTGCCTTCGAACTCATTCAGCCAGATGTCTCTCAGTGGCAACAAATAGCCCTTGAAAAAAGCATTATTGAGGCATTCCTCCCAGTCAACGTCGAAGTTCCTGAAACTTCCTTCCTCGACATGTTAGTTGCTCTAGCAGTTCTCCCCTTAGCCACTTTCACAACCATGGCTGTTCTAGGAGGTGGGCGACATGACCTACCTGATTGGCTAGTCAATACCGAATCACAATGGGAAAATTTGGAAGATTCAGAGCAACTCCTTCTTTCAGATGGTTCAGAAATTGATTCCGAAGATGATGAGCAAGAAGATTTGCAAAAAAATGATGAGGATGGTGAACAGAACAACGCAGATGAAAATGAGGAGGCAATTCTTGTAAAAGGCAACAAAGGCGAGATGTTGTCTGCCCTTGCTAAAGCAAAAGAGACAACAGAATCAAATTCTCACGATGATGATTGACACTTCTTGAATTCTATCAAATTCAATCATCTAGATTATTGTTTATGATAGGGTGCCCATCAAGGAAAAGTAACCTCAATCTACCGATGAAACCATCATTCCTTAGCCTCCCCAAATCTGGCCGTGCTCGATCCAAATGCGATGCTTTACAATTCTGACATCGGACTGCAATAGTCTCCCAAGCTATCTCTGCTGAATCACAGCAAGTTGGTTCCTGAATACGGATTTCATTCAACTCATGAATTAAATCTGTTGAGTATGGAGTGTTTGGAAAAGAGAAACCACGCGTTGGAATGAGGCGAGATAGTATCGCCCATCCAGCACCAATGAATAGCCCAAATGCAATTGGTGAAGCGAAAGATGTCAGGATAAGATACCCAACCGCTAATGGAATGAGAGCGAATAGGAAAGAGAGTTTCCATAATGTACTCATTATCAACATCTGTGAAATCAAGTGTTTGTCAACCGGTTGTGGCATCGGAAACGGTGCCAATTGACCGTCCATTACATTTAATCTGGGTAAAACCATCAAAGGTAAACGTGGCAAAAATAATGCAAAAATTAATCCACAGAGAAATTGAACGATACTTGCAATCAAAAAATCACCTAAAACTCGGATACCTGTTCAGGTGGTGGTAAATCTTTGATTCTAGCCAACACTGATTCAACGATATCCATCGCCGCACCTATTTTCTCAACACCAATTGTATACGCGAAACGAAGATGCCCTTCACCAGCCTTACCAAACGCTGAGCCCGGTGAGCAAACAACACCTTCTTTGAGAATCTCTAGAGCGACATCAACACTGGACCACCCTGGGAAATCAAACTTAGGGAAAACATAGAATGCACCCTCTGGAACATGACAGGAAACACCAGGCATAGCATTCAGTCGTTGGCATATCAAGTCGCGGCGTTGCCAAAATGCATCTCGCATTTCACTTGGATAATATGCTGATTTCTGAAGCGCCGCCAACACACCATATTGCATAGCATCGGTTGAACATGCAGTAACATAATACTGCATTTTTTTGGCTTGAGTCATGATTTCATTATTGCTTGAAAGTATGTATCCTATACGCCATCCAGTCATTGCAAATGTCTTGGAAAATGATTGAATCATCACAACTTTGTCATATCCCCCACCCAAGAAGGAAACGTGAGGCTGATCGTAGATAATCCGGTCATAAACTTCGTCGGTTATCAGCCAAAGGTCATGGCGCCGAGCAAAATCTAGTAATTCATCGCGCTGCTCAATCGTGATAGTAGCGCCAGTTGGGTTACTCGGAAAGTTGTAGATAATAGCCTTAGTATTCTCATCAACCAATTCTTCAAGAGAATCAATTGTCGGTACAAACTCATTTTCAAATGTACATGGGTAGAACAGAGGTTTCGCACCCGTGATAGTAGCATGTGGGCCATACAAAGGAAAACAAGGGTCTGGAAGAAGGATTTTATCTCCTTGGTTCAAGAAACAAAGGGAGAGTGTGAGTAAAGCATTGGTTCCCGACATTGTGATACAAACATCATCTTCGGTAAGGCTGGGCTCTAAGTGAGTCCACAAATCGGCTATTTCTGACCTGAGTTCTGCTAGTCCTGCAGTAGTCGTATACTTGTTGTGTCCATCTTTCATGGCTTGGTAAAAAGCCTCAATTGCCGTATCGGGTGGCTGGAAATCTGGCTCACCAAGACCTAGTTGGATTGAGTCCTTTCCAGCCAAGTCAAACATCTTGCGAACACCAGTTGGCTGGATGGCTTTCGCTCGCTCGCTGAACTCGGCCATAGCCGACCGACCGGTGCCGAGATTATCAATACCATGTTACTAATCTCAAAACTGCTAAGAGCAAAAATCAGTTATCTCGAAGTCGGTCTACCAAATTCTGTTTGTTACCACTCTTTGAGAGCCCCTTTTGTTGTAGCAAATCCTTCAATTCTGCAACTGTGAGTGACTCAAAATCATCGGTTGGTGATTCATCATCGCTTACAACTAGTTCAGCATCCATTACTGATTGATTGAGATTAGGTGAATCCCTAGACAATTCACTACTAACACTGTGCATTCTCCAGCCAAGAACTGCGGCTAGGAGCATCACAAGTACTGCCAAACCAATTGCATACAGAACAACACCTCCGCTAGATGATTCCATCCCAAGACCAGTCCCCTCAACTGTGACAAGAACAGGGAGAGAAATCATCTCCCCTGAAACGGCACGGATTTCAACGGTTTGGTTGCCTTTACTGAGACCATCTAAATCCAGCACTACAGTCCAGTTAAACGATTCACCAGCTGACAGGTTGTCAGCAATTTCGTAAGTTGCTTCACTCCATTCACCATCGCCTATGCGGAATTCTACGCGTTCCACAACACCTTGCTGACCCCATGAATGACCAACGATGGCCCCTGTTGAACCAGACACATTGTAATCAAGAAGGTGATTTTGTAAATATGGGTCTATGCTAGCAGATTGTTCGGTTTGGTTCAAATGTTGAGCCATTTTTACCGCTTCGTAAGCATCAACCATCCCATATCCAAAATCTCGATTCCAGTATGGGTCAACATCTGGTGCGGACGCAGGACCTCTACGCTCTGCTGTCTGCTTGAGAACTTCTTTGATTTGTAGAGGATCAAGGTCAGGGTTGGCTTCAATCACTAGAGCGATGATGCCGGTCACAGAGGGAGTGGCGTAGGATGTTCCTGAGCCGCGACCTGTGTAGGTATTTTCACTAGCGTCACTAAGGTAGTTGGTGCAACCACCACTCGTAACGCATCCTTCGGCCTGAATAATATTTGTTCCAGGTGCTGAAATCTCTGGGATTAACTCGTTGATTGGGTTGTTATCTCCATTGTCGCGCCGAGGACCTCGTGAAGAGTAACTTGCAATTGTGTCATCTCCTCGTTCAACTGTGTTTTTATCATCAGTTGCACCAACTGTAATCGATAGAGAAGATGCGCTCATCCCAGAGAGGCCATCGTTATCTTCACCATCATTGCCCGCAGCATTTGAGACTGTTACGCCTGCTTCAGTCGCTTCATCTAAGATTCTACTGTGCATATCTTCCCCATCAGAACCCCCGCTCTCATGACTGGTAATACCCCATGACAATGAGATGATGTCAATGCCATGTAATGACTCATCTACTCCAGGCCAAGCTGTGTCTTTGTTGTCAATTATCCATTGAAGCCCATTCAACGCCGATTCATAGACGTCCTGTTCAAAGAAATAATTCTCAAATGGGCCAGCACCAATATCTGTGCCGATTCGAACATCAACCAAG
>JACNFL010000245.1 GCA_014384685.1 Methanobacteriota archaeon | reverse complement strand
CCTCATTATATTAGGAAAAACAATCCTATTTGCTTATTTCAAGGTTTACTGAATTGCCTTTCCAATCTCTATTTGCCATCACTTTTATGACAGATTCAACTTTATCAAGATGGATCTCAACCTCGCTAGAATCATCTTCAATAGAAACTTCGCCGATTGCGAGTTGGTCAAGTTTTGCTTCATTTGAAAACCAATTTGTCAAAGTATGATTTGTAACTCCTTGATGCTTACCAACAGAAACTTTCACAGGCACCATACCAAAATTATTGGCTACTTCACCCCAATCTTGTTGCTTACGGACTGGATCTCTATCAACTCCCTTCGGTAATGCTGGTGGTTCAGATTCAGGAATAGATAGGTTCCAAGTTGCAGAAATTTTCTGCAACTGTCCCTTATCCTCGCCACTGACGAATGACCAAGCCGTACCTTTACGGCCCATTCTTCCAGTTCTTCCAATTCTGTGAACATAACTTTCAACATCAACAGGAAGATCATAATTTACTACAATTGTAACGCCATCTACGTCTATTCCACGTGCTGCAACATCTGTACAGATGAGAATCTTCTCGCTACCATCTTTGAAGGAATCAATAATTCTCCCACGTTTGTTTTGTGGCATGTCACCATGAAGTCCAACTGCATTGAATCGAAATTTGTTCAACCGCTGGGCTAGTAAATCCACCATCCTCTTGGTATTTGAGAAAATCATCATCTGGTCACTATCATCCATATTCACAAGAATTCTACCTAGTGCCCACAATTTATTGGCTCGGCCAATTGAGATATGCATCTGATCAATTTCAGGAATTTCAACCTCTAAATCATCTGACATCACATGCTCTGCATCTGTGATGAATGTATTTGCCGCCTCTAAAACTTCATCAGGGAAAGTAGCACTGAAAAGCATAGTCTGCTTTCTATTTACCATCTTTTCTAAAACCCAGAGAATATCAGGGAAGAAACCCATGTCAAGCATTCGGTCAGCCTCATCAAGACAGAGAGTAGAGATGGTTTCGAGTTTAAGATGGCCTCGCTTACTCATATCGATGATGCGGCCAGGAGTTCCAACAACAATCTCCACGCCATCATCCAATTTTTTGGCCTGTTTGTCAATATCTGTGCCGCCATAGACGGTGATAATCCCCAATCCTTTATCTCCTTGTAGCCACTGTAATTCATCTGCAACTTGCTGTGCTAATTCCCTGGTAGGAGTGATAATAATTGCTTGAAGATTGCCATTTGCTGTTGTTGACTCAATAGTTGGGATTCCGAAAGCAGCGGTCTTCCCTGAACCAGTTCTAGCTTGACCGACCACATCACGGCCGCTACGAGCCAATGGTATTGCTTCGGCTTGAATCTGAGTGACGAATTCCCAGCCTTTATTTGAAATAGCTGCGAGAATTGAAGGGTCCAAGTCCCACGATGAGAACTTTACATTGGAAACTGCCGTTTTGTTGGCCATGTGTTCTCACCTGTCCAGCTCAGTAGGACTCGGCTTCGCGAATTTCTTCTTGTAATTCGCCCATCCAGTACTTTCGACAGTACTCCTTTGTGAAGAAACGATTTTCATCCATATGTACGCCAGCACCTTCCTTGCGTTCTTGACGGCGATTACTGACCGATTTGATGTCAGGAACCTTTTGACGGACGTGTTCCCCCATATATTGACGGAACTTTGCTGCCTTCACGGGATTCTCCCCTTTGACACTACGACCGTTCCACAAACGCTCAAATTGCTCGGCCTTCCAATCGCCCGATTTTGCACTCATGTAATCACTCAGCGAGCCGCCCACCTGCCGCTCCTCTTTAATAATGACGCAAAGAGAAATTTGTTGATTCACTCTTTAGATTTGTGCTCATCCCTTTTTTCTTGGCCTGAAAGTTGCTTCTGGGGTGGTAAATCAGCAGGTGGCAATATTGCCATCCCGTCAATGTCTGTAGCCGGTGGAGCCTTGGCCAAGTAACGGTTTTTCTCATCTTCACCACCATCTATTTCAGGGTCTCTAGATAACTCTTCAAGCAATAAAATTAGGTCTGGTTTTGTCTCCTGACGCAATAAATCTGCAGCCTGTATACGCATCTCAGATTCAGTGAATAAACGAGGCATCATCATTATGCACGCCCTTCTGATTGCTGGGTCACTATGGCGGGCACCATCAATACAAAGGCGATTCATTCTAAATCCAGTGACGTCCATTGAATTCAATGCGCGTAATGCTGGTTTCCTTACTGCAGCACAGGTATCAAATAATGAGTTTTCAATGAGTATTTTAGCCATTCTTGGCTGTGTTGCAGCTAGTGTTGGTAATGTGCGAGCGGCTTGAGACCTAACTTGATCAGACTCATCACAAAGTGCCCACCCAATCAAATCCCAAACCGAGGCCGATTTAGTTCGAGCGAGCGGTGGGAGTATTTTTGCAGCCTCAAGCCTTAACTTGTCATCTTCTAGACGTAGAAGTTCGTCTAAATGAAAAACAACTACCCCCGGCCAAACTTTACACATTTCTTTCAGAGCGTTGTAAGCAGGTTTGCGGCGATTAATATTGCTAGAGCGTAACTCTTGTGTTAGTATCTCTTCAGTTGCTGATGGGAATACAGGAGACACTATTTCAAGACATTTTGATGCTGATTTTCTTACTATCGGATCTATATCGTCAAGTAGTTCATGTAAATGTTCAAACAATTCATCTGCCTCAACAAGAGCGCAATAAGGTAGAGAAAAAAGAGCGGATACCCTAATTTCTGGATTGATATCAGATAGAGCCAATTTCAATTGTTCTTGTACGGCATCAGAGTCACTTCGCATTACCCTTGGTAACGCTCTGATACCATCTGCTCGAGATACAAGTTGTGGCGTTTCTTTCCAACGAACTTCTAAAGCCTGAATTGAACCATTGCATAATGAAATAATGTCGAAATGTTTGATTGCGTCCCAATGTCCCTGAGGTGCCCGATAGGCTTCATCAACATGTCCGGGAATACCTCTTTCACCTATTTGCAGAGGGAGTCCAGTCTTTGGGTCTCTTGCGATATACCTGTCCATCAGACTACCCCCTTACCCTTGACCCTATTTTAGGCATTCACTCTCAATACCTGTGGGCGCGCAAAAGTTCCCCCGTCTTTGTTGTTGTGTTCATGACAAAGCACATACTTGATGCACTTGGGCTAACCAGCATAGGTTATGGAGAAGAGGGCGAGGTTCGTCTGGGGTATTGACGGCTTGTGGCCAGGACCCATTGAATTTGATGACCCTAGGCTTCTATCACACCCATTACATATCGAATTTCGTAATCAAAGAGTATCAGGGCTACCTTTCAGTATTCTAAGGGATTTTATTGATGAATTTGAAGATGTCCAAATTGATGCCGGCGCAATATCTCACAAAGAAGTAATGGATTTACTGATGATTGGGTGCCAACGCACAACTATTGACCTCTTTGCTAAAGACAAAGAAATTGCACTCGGTCATGCCGTAACTGAGCAAGTAATGGTGCGGATAAAACTTCCAAGTGAAGTTTCCCTTACTTACATCACTGACACGCTAACACCTCGGCTACGGGAAGTAAAACAATTTGGCCCACATTCTGCTGTATTAATTAGTCAGAGGAAAGGAGATCTGTCTTTTGTGATGAATAGACTACCTGCTAACCTACGACATTCATTCACTTGGTGGCTTGCTCCAGATGAAGGAGAGATGGTGCCCCTTAGAAGTGATGACCATATCGGTGGGTGGGTACTAGACGGTGCGCGTGTGTTAGGTGATTAACTTGAGTCAAGTAAGCGAAGCGGAAAATGATATTCGTCGCCTTTTAGCTATGACTTGGAGAACTTGGGGTAATGAACCTCTTGATGCAAGTTCGATAACTAGGACATGGAGTCTTGACCTTGGTTGGTTAGCACCAACAGATGCTGAAATTCTACTAACAAAACTTCTCGCTAAAGGGTGGTTGATATCCAAGGACGACAGACTTTCAACGAATACTGAACTAGGTGATGTATCGGTCCCCCTAGGGTGGTTTCCCCGAACTAA
>JACNFL010000256.1 GCA_014384685.1 Methanobacteriota archaeon | reverse complement strand
AAGCCAGAATCACCAAGATCAGTGACTGCTAGTGCACGAGCTGGCATTAATTCAGGTTCTGTCCCTTCCATCACAGTTGGGTCAAATGATACCGCTGTGGTTGCAGGGTCAACGAAGCTGTCATAATCGACATAGACTTCACTAACTTGCATTTCATCACCAAAGTCATGATAGACCACATCTTCTTCATGCAGAATTACATCCTGGTCTACACCTTCAACAGTTCCCTCTGTGGCGGTATAAGTCGTGGTTTCACTTGATGTGGATTCACCTTGAAACACCTGTATTCCAGGTTCTTGTACCTCTGTAGTTTCATCTTCATCGTCTTCATCATCAGTCAAAATTCTAGCAACCAACATTACTTCTTGTTCTGGCTGGGCTAATTTAACCACCTGTACTTGTTCAGCAGGAGTTTCAATTTGTTCTGTAGTGGTTTCAACTTGTTCAACAGGTGATTCAATTTGTTCTGTAGGAGTTTCAACTTGCTCCACTATTTCAGCAGGTGGATCTTCAGATTCATCTTCACTGGATGTTGTAATCGGAACATCGTTTGAATTATCAATTTCCTCTTCACCTCTGCTTGGACTACCAACCCCAAAGGGAAGCGAGGTTTGCCCCCCTGTTGACCCCCCAATTGAAAATGGAAGGGATGTTTGAGGAGAAGAATTGGATGTTTCCACATCTATTTTTTCAACACCATCCATCGAAGTAACCAATTGATTAAGCCCCGGAAGTTCACCACTTGGGACCATTTTTCCATCTGTATCTGAGACTTCAGCAGTGTGTGAAATTCTACTACCACAAGACGGACAGATATCTTTGCCGCCAAAAATCAGCCCGCAGGCGTCGCACTCCTGCATCATGCTGTGTGGGTGCGCGCTCCTCTTTGATGCTACCGCCAAGTGGTGTAGTCAGTAAGCCCTAGGAACTGTAGAGTGTCCCATGGAATAATATCATGAAAACTGTAGCCACAGCACAGGTAATCATCATCACAGGGAAGCCAACTCTCATCCATTCCTTCGTTGTTATTGGATTCGGACCGCGCTCACTAATCGAGACGGTCATGACATTAGCACTGGAGCCGATCGGTGTTGCATTTCCACCGAATCCTGCACCCAATGCTAGTGCCCAGAATAGTGGAGCCATGTCAACAGTAGGATCGGCTTCACCGATGGCCACAATCACGGGAATCATCGCGGCTGTGAAGGGTATGTTGTCAACAAAGGCACTTGCGATTGCTGAGACCCAAATGATTGCAACTGCAAGCATCACATGATTGGAACCGAAATTATCGAAAATCCAATTGGCAAGAAGGTTAAGATATCCGACATTTCCTACCGCCCCAACCAAAATAAACAACCCTGCAAAGAAAAGTAGGGCGTGCCATTCAACCTTCTCACTCACAGAGTGGATTAATCCGTGTCGCAGTACTTCATGATCTTCGGGCTTTGCCGCAACCAACGCAATACCAGCACCAGCAAGAGCCAGAGCGTGAATCCCAATATGTAGGTGCAAAAATTCAGTTGCCGAGAACATGAAAACTGTAGCACCTAGAATCCATAGTGTTGTCTTCATCAACAGTGGATGTTCAATGCAATCCCACTCATCTTCTTCCAAGATTGCTTCAACATTGGCCGGCTTAGATTCACGCCAATCTCTGTAATAGTAACGAAGGTATCCCAAGGTGATAATCCAAGCAAAGAATGTCAGAACACCCAATCGAAGCAGGAAGCCATTGAATCCAAACAGAGAAGCCAGTTCATCCATGCCGCTGGCTTGACTGGCAATCATTACATTAGGAGGGTCACCCACCATGGATGCTACACCACCCGTGTCCGAAAGTATGGCTTCGGCAAGTAATGGAGGAACTGGGTTGATCTCCAATTTTTGACATATTCTAAGTGTGACAGGGGCGATGATAATAATTGCCGTCACATTGTCGATTACCAAAGAAATTAGGGTAGTAAATGTCCCTAAATATACCACTAACTTCCATGGATCTCCACCCGACAATTTGGCGGCCTTCACAGACACATACTCAAAGAATCCTGAGACTTCAAGCAGGGCTGCAAAAATCATCATACCCAACAATAGACCGATGACATCGAAATGAATCCAATGTAACATCATGCCCTCAAGTGATTCGTGACAGATTTCGACGGTACCACCGCCTCCAAATCTTGCAAAAATGTGGCCTCCCGCCTCGCTTGAAACTGTTTCACACTTCTTGAAAACACTCATCGTCAAACCCAAAAAGAGCATTAAAACACAGCCGAACCATGCTGCAATCGTACGGTGTAATTTCTCAGAAAGAATTAGCACAAATGAGGCAACGAAAACTAGCAATACCATATGATTAGGTTCAATCATGAAACTCCTCGGGTTGAAGGATATCTAAAAGCATCGCGAAAGATTATCAAAACAAACTCAATGAAAATAACGCTCACTCTTCTTCAATAACCTTCAATGTTTCATCGTGAACAATAGACTGAGTAGAGTCTGGAATCAACTCTTCAAGGTCAGAAATATCTTCAAAATCTTCAGATAATGAATCTTTAACTACGATTATTTCTTCATGTGCAAATTCAGATAATGCTAGAGCAGAATCAAGTCCTTTCAACGTACTTTCAATCACATGAGGATTCAACTGACCAAGTCTCTCCGCCTCGCGTAAGGCTTCAATCTCGGCCCGAATAAGGTCACGCCTTGCTGCTTCAATTCTACTAGCATGGACAAGAGAATTATTTGCTAAGCTATCAATCTGTGTTTTGGCCTTCTCTATACTAGCGTGGTAAGGTGCAGCCATGCGCTCTCTATCAATTTCATTAATCATGCCTTGAGTACTGAGGGAAGATAGTTTTCGTAGCGCCGCACGGGAAGCAACTAGCCTAGCCAATGCCGACTCATACTTTGCCTCACTCTCCGCCAAGCGACCAGAAATACCCAACTTTGTAAGTAGTGGTTTCATGGTTAATCCTTGGACAAGTAAAGTGAATAAAATTACGCTAAAAGTGAGTACCAGCATATCGTGGTAAATCGCCTCATCAAATCGGACATTGACAATTTCACCATCAATTAACAACTTTTGTCCATCGTGAACAATGTGGGAAAGTAACAACAGTAGAGCAATCGGTATGCTTCCGCGTAAACCGCCCCACCACATTGCCAATTGCCACCTCCCATCGACTTTGTTATCCTCACCAATGTTTGCAATTCTAGTCAATGGGAACACAACTGATCTTGCCACCAACGCACCAACAATAGCGATAAATGCGAGGTAACCGGTGTGGATATCCCACCCCAATACCGATTGTAACTCATAACCAACCACAACGAACAGTATACTGTTTACAAGGAATGAAACAACTTCCCAAAAGTGGTGTAATCCAACTCTTGCTGTTGGCGTCATACCCTCATGTACACCTTTATTCCCAACTAAAAGGCCAGCAACTACTACTGAAATAACACCGCTACCATGCATCGATTCTGCCAACAAAAATGAGCCGAATGCCAGAGCAACCGTGAGGGCGATTTCAACTAAGTGATCCTCACTTTGTTGCAATAAATGATTGGCGACCATACCGCAAATATAGCCAGCAACTACGCCAATTGTAACAACTAGAAGGAAAGATGCAATCGCATCTGTAATGACATTACCCATGTCAATGGTTTGTCCTGCAATTACTGAAAGCGTTGTTAATAGAATAATATTGAACACAACAATCGCTGTACCGTCATTGAATAGTGATTCGCCTTCAAGTAAAACTGATAGCCTCTTAGGAGCGCCTAAGGAGCGCACCAACGCAAGCACACTAACTGGGTCAGTCGCTGCCAAAATTGAGCCCACCAATAGGCCGTAAAGCAGCCCACTGTCTTCACCCCACCAGACAAATCACCAGCAAATTAATCCAATGAACAATGGGTTGAGAAGCACTCCCGGAATAGCCAGCAATGAGATGGTTTTCCAATTCTGTCGCAGTTTGTCTATATGCAGCGCTGATGAACCCTCAAACAGCAGGGGTGGTAACAGAATAAACAGAAT
>JACNFL010000277.1 GCA_014384685.1 Methanobacteriota archaeon | reverse complement strand
TTCGTTCCGATACCCCACTGTACATCTTACACCATCGATTTTAGGTTGCACATATTCTCAGAAGAGCGACTTCGCGTTCGCTCGTTATTCTTGATGAAATTGGTAGAGGGACTTCAACATTTGATGGCTTAGCAATTGCTTGGGCGGTGACAGAGGATGTAGCCAGCCGAGTTGGAAGCAGATGCCTATTTGCAACTCATTACCATCAACTCGTTGGATTAGAGGCTGAAATGGAAGGCTTGGTGAATGTCCATGTGCAAGTGGCGCAAAGTGGAGACGAACTCAAATTCCTCTACACAGTAGGGGATGGGCCGTGTGATGACTCGTATGGGGTGCAGGTAGCCGCATTGGCAGGTTTACCTGCTCACGTGGTTGAAAGGGCAAGGGACTTGTTACTCTTCTTGGAGTCTCAAGCAGAAGGAGCGAGAGCTGGCGAAGATGGAGCACCGATTTCAAGAGATGTTGGTCAATCATCACTATTTGGCTGGATGTTACCAAAGGGGGCTGGTGCAACTCCGGAAACGGAGGACACAACCGCAGATGGTCCAGCAGAGGTACCCATTGGGGCGAGGCTTGAGCCGACAGAAGCAGCAGCATTAGCGAGGTTAGCAGAAATGGATCCTGACGCAATGTCACCGCGCGAAGCGATGGATTTGATTTACGAGTTGAAGGGTATTCTAAGAGGCCAGCATGAATGGTTGGAGGAATGAAGATGGTAATCTCTGAGGAAATTACTCCGCCAACAATTGTTCAATTAGATGACAAAACGATTGGGCTGATAGCGGCTGGTGAAGTTGTTGAACGGCCAGCCCAAGTAGTCAAAGAATTGTTGGAAAATTCAGTGGATGCTGGTGCAACTAGAGTCAACTTGGAAATTCAACGCGGCGGATTCGATTTGATTTCAGTGACTGATAATGGCCATGGAATCCCAGAGTCTGAACTCACTTTAGCGGTAACTCGTCACGCTACAAGTAAACTAACAGATGCATCAGATTTAGCAGCAATCGGAACTCTTGGGTTCCGCGGCGAGGCTTTAGCAAGCATCGGCGCAGTATCACATTTGAAAGTAGCAAGTAGGCCGAAATCTAGCGAAGGTAGGGCAATTATTGTTGAAGATGGAGAAGTCCACGAGGCAGAACCAGAAGGGATGGCTGAGGGTACAAAAATAGAGGTCAGAAATCTGTTTGCCAACCAACCTGCAAGACTTGCTTTCCAGAGAAGAGCAGCGACTGAAACCGCACAAGTGGTTGATGTAGTCGTGTCACACGCACTTTGTAACCCCCAAGTCTCATTCCGATTAACCGTGGATGGGCGGGCAATTCTTGAAACACCTGAAACCGAAGATATGCGAGACAGGCTGTACGATTTGCTAGGGGCTTCTAGTGAGAAAATGATTCCTCTGACATGTTCAGATGTTGATTCCGAAGCACCAGGCGAAGAGCGCTGGAGAGGGTGGATTTCACCACCAGATATTAGCCGAGGAAAATCAGATGATGTCCACATCATCATCAATGGCAGGCCGGTTGCAGCACAACCATTTCTGCAATCAATTAAGCGGGGCTATCACACTAGATTGATGGTTGGTAGGCATCCAGTCGTTGTTTTACTACTCGATTTGCCTGCTGACGAAGTTGATGTCAATGTTCATCCAACTAAAAGAGAAGTGAGATTGAGAAATTCGTGGCGTGTGTTAGAGAGATTGGAGAGAGCCATCAAGCACACGCTGAAACAAGTTCCAACTGGTGAGGCACCAACTCAAGAGTTCCCACTTGGGGCAGTTGATGGCGGAAAGAAGCAAGATCCACTTCCAACACCTAGCAGTAGTGAGGTTCCATCATGGGCAAAACCATCTGCGAAGGTGGAACCAACGGTGCAAACATCGTTTTATCAAGGTGCAAAATCCGATGCCAAAACAGAGGAAAAACCACGCCCAACCTCATCTTCACCGGTTTTACAAGAGACACTTCCTGGTCTAGAAGATGCACCAACCGCACCAGCATTATCTAGTGCGGAAAGAGAATTACACCGGCACTCAAAGGCAGGTGAAGCAGTTTCACCTCTTGATGAGCCAGAAATAGAAAGCAAGCCAGAAGTTGTAACCGATGTGCCAGCAATGGAACCATTAGCACAGTTTGCTGATTCGTATATTTTAGCACAAGGTGAGGGATGTTTGTACGTGGTTGACCAACACGCTTTGCATGAGAGAGTTCGGTATGAGAGGCTACGAAACAGTATGGCTAACTGGGGGGCTCAGCCGCTCATTGAGGCGATATCTCTAGACCTTTCAGCGGTTCAGAGTTCTGTGGTAGAGGCGTCACGAGATAGATTATGTGAACTTGGTTTTGAGTTCACAGATGGGGGTGAAAAACTATCCTTGACTTCTGTTCCGGTAATGCTTGCTGGAGATTCTAGATTGCAAGGATTCCTCATTGATTTGATTGCAGAGCTGCAAGAATCAGGTGAGGCGGGACCGCTGAATGTTGCTGAAAATTTGGCTGATGAGATTGCTTTCATGAAGTCTTGTCGCGGCGCAGTGAAAGCGAATCAGGTGCTGTCAATTGCGGAGATGAGACGACTGCTAGCTGATATGTCGGACATTGAGAATCCGTGGGCTTGTGTCCATGGCAGACCAACGGTGATGAAATTAGATGTCAATACGCTTGACCATCACTTTGGGCGGCATGGGTGAAATCAACCATGATGGTTCGTATTATTTCCATTATAGTTGCCTTCTTTCTATTCCTAATATTTCTCTTTAAACTGGAATCAAAACCATTAGAGATAGTAATGACCATAATTTTGATGTTATTTGCTCTTTATCTCTTTTCTTGGTTGTACCAAATAATTAGATTTCAATTCACAGATGAGTGAATTTACAATTTGTTGATGAAATCAGGGTCTGAAACTGCGTAGCAGTTTGGATGTGATAGAGTTGCACCGACTTTGGTTGCTAAGCATGCAGCAGTCATCCAAAGTCGGTGGTCAGCGTGAGTTTTGACAAGTTCACTTGGTGCCGTTGGTGTTTGCCCACCTTCAATTTCCAACCCATCTTCTGTAGGGGTAGCGGTTAATCCGAACTGTGCGAGCAGTTCGGAAGTTTTCTCAATCCGATTTGATTCCTTATGCCGGGCATGGCTAGCACCGGTGATGGTGCCTCCATTTCCTATAGCAAGAATTGCTGCGAGTGGTGGCAATAAATCATTTGAATCTCGTAAATCAATTTTGAAATCATCAATGTCAGACATCATCTGGCCACCCGCGCAGGTGGCCAAGATTTCAGCACCAAGTGAATCATCATCTGATGGTAGATTAGTTACTTCAACTTCAATTCCGTGTAACGATTGATAGAGTATTGCAAATGACTCTAGACTCCTATCGCTAGGAATCTCTACAACATCTGGACATTCTACAACCCAAGGTTTGAGATTGATGTGTTTGCGCCAATCCATTTGGTTTTCTGAGCCGGTTTTCTCAGCCAGTTCAAAAGAGAGTTGTGCGTGTAATCGTGAAACTCCTTGGCCTGCTAAGTTGACCCTAATTTCACCATCAAGTGCTGGCATTGAGAGGAGAAGAGATGAGAGTGGTTGGCTTGAGCGGGATACGTCAATTGTTACTTCACCAGACTTCATTGGGCCGTGTATGAGGTAAGGAAGTGACTCCAAACCTGTTCCATGACTAACTTGGGCTCCAAGGTACTCCAAGATGTGCAGTAGTGTTTCTGAATGGCGTCTGCGTAGTGTATGGTCTCCGTCTAGCATTATTGGGTAATTTAGTCGAGCAGAGGCTATGGTTAACAGGCGTAGTGCAGTTCCTGAATTGCCGCAGTTTAGCACTGAAACTGGACGTTTGAAGCCGTTTACCCCTACCCCTGAAACCACCCAATTAGACTCATTCTTTTCTATGGTTACACCTAGTTGTGAGAGGCACCTTGCCATTGATTCAACATCATCTCCTGGTGTTCCTGAGAAATTTAGTGTGACATCCTTTTCTCCTTGAGCTGCTAGCAGTAGCCAGCGAATCATGTGGCTTTTTGATGGGGCTAGTTGCCATTG
>JACNFL010000191.1 GCA_014384685.1 Methanobacteriota archaeon | reverse complement strand
CCCAAAACCGGTGAAACACTCATCGAAATCACTAATGAGATGCTTAGTAATCCAATACCAATCGGTTTGAGTGGAATAGAAGGAATGAACATGCCCATTGGAATTATTGCAACCAAAGAAATAACCCCCCAAATAATTGGAGTGGTCAAAGTTGTTTGAGGGATTGATCGTTGGGTGAATTGGTTTATTTTGTTTGCATAAGGGCTTACATAATCTGTAGTGCCATTGGGGTCTGTTGGAATTATCACTTCCTCTGGTTCAAGTATGTGAACAAACATTTCAGAATTATCTCTGCCCAAATCCAAGGTATATCCATCGCCAGTACCACTTGGTTTAGTAAATTCAAGACGAATGGAAATAACTTCACCGGGCTCTAACTTATCTAGGCTGGAGTAAAATTCAAATTCATATTTATCAGTCTCTTCCGATGGCGTAGGAATATTCTCAGAATCATATTCAATATTACCCACAAGTAAGGTGGCTCGAAGGTTTTTGTTAGTGCATGCCGCATCATTTAGGCAAAAAATGCTCAAAGAAATATTTGCATTTATTGCTAAGTCTGGATTGATCAATTGAATCTCTTCATGTGGGGCACTACCCGCGAAGGTGAAGGCGCGATTTCCACCACCATTATTCGCCTGCCCAATACCATTAGATTCAGAAAAGGAGTTATCGGAGTCGGCGTCTGATTGTCCAGCATGGTTCCACGCATCCCAGGTGTCAGGAGTTCCCGTATTGCTTTCTCCGTAAAGATAGAGCGCTTTGTTTTGATAATCAAGAGGAGTGCCTCTTGGTTCTTCCTCTTGCAGGGCTGTATTTGATGTTGCGGCTGCTGTACCAACAAGCATTAAAAGGACTAATAAGCCAGATAAAACGAGTTTCCTCGCCGGCATTTTCAAGGAAAGTACAGCCCTCATCAAGACTCCGACCGCGTTGTCTGTATTGAGGCTTATTCTGCCTTGCGGCCCTTTAGGGCCGGGAAAAGGCAATGACCAATCGGCTTCTCCGAAGGCATAAGGAGGGTGTATTTTGCAGTCGGTAATTATTGGAAGTGGGTGGCATGTACCTCTCTTTAGTATTGAAGTATCAACTCTGCTAAATTTGCCTGAGGATATTTTTCAGGGCTTAGGTACGCGCTTTATCCAATTAGAGACTCCTAATTTTTTATTGGACTCTTTATCTACTGCGGCAACAGTAGATGACATTTATTCTCCCGGTAAATCAATATCCTTCTCGCAAGATGAATCGATGAAGGATTTAAGGTCCAAATTTGCCAACTGGTTAAGCAAAACACAATTGGATAAAACTGGTCAGACGGTCGCAGTGAGGGCAATTAGAATCGGCGCAAAGAAAGAAGGTTGGTCATCCTCACAATTGGCAGGAATTTTTGGGGGGGTGTTGGCGGATAATTCATGGGAGATCAACTTGAGTAATCCGTCTATTGAAATCGGTTTAGTAATAGATACCGTGAATAGTAAAATCGCCTGGGGGGTGAAGCATTTTCAGAAAACTCCAAGGCAGGGTTGGGCTAAAAGAACTCCAACTCAAAGACCATTTTTCAAACCGATAAGCATGGACCCAAGACATGCAATTCTTATGGCCAATTTGGTAAAAGGGCAAGGAACAATCATCGACCCAATGGCTGGAACCGGCGGTTTTCTCGTCGAAGCATCCTTTGCGGGACTCTCAGCAATTGGAGTCGATGTCGATGAAGAAATGGTAAGGGGTGCTAAATTAAATCTAGATTGGGCAAGGGAACTTGGTGCGACTGGTAAGGTATCGGTGATAGAAGGAAATTCAACCTGTTTATCCGCTATCCTTCCTAAGGAATACGAGCCATATTCTGGAATAGTGTTTGACCCGCCTTATGGGAGGAATTCCCAAGGAACAGAGGCCCCAGTTGCTCTTTTCCAAAAAATATTAACATCTTCACGAGAAGTGGTGACGAAGAATTCTAATCTTGCCTGCTTACTTCCTTGTGACCCGAATGATTCAAACATAGTTCACGGCATGGCTTGGCAAGATATTGAGGAAGTATTTTCTGCTTCGGATTGGAAAGTTTTGGGTAAGTGGGTTTTACCAGTGCACGCTAGTCTTGGAAGGTTATTGGTATTGGCCAAAGCAGTTTGATTTTTTGACATCACCTTTTTATTTGCTACTTCTCATCCTTGCTTCGGCTTGTATATTTGCATCTAAGGCGAGTAGTGCTTGACGACTTATCTCATCTGGCTTGGCAAATTCATTTGTATGTGGGCACACATCATCCATCCAAACTTCATCTTCCATGTCGAGAATAATAGGGTAAATGCGGCACCCTTGTGGCCGCTTGGCATGAATACTACATTGCCCGGGTGCATCAATTTCTTTGCTGTTGGTGTTTAGGAATACGCAGGCATTGGTTTTTTCGCTATTGGCTAATTGCAATATTCCCCCGGTTTGGTTGAGGTCTTTGGTAAAGTCCGAAATATTTTTTTTCGTAATAAGAGCAATAATTTCCGCCTCTCGGATAGTTATGGGCATACTTGTTTCACGGCAACATCGTGCGCATTTATGACGCAGGCATGGCGAATCTAACACCTTCATCTTTTAGGCCGAGCCTATCCGTTGGTTTCAAAGGTAGGGAGCATTCCGCAGGGTTGGGGAGATTAGGGTAGCTTGGATATCCTGACGGGCTTCGAACCCGTCGACGCGGGTTCGAATCCTGCATCTCCCACTCGTAACATTACCTATCAAAGGGAATGCAGATTCGAACTAGGTACTTTTCGCATAGAATCATTATGCATGGCGAATTGTGCCGTAGTTTGGAATTTCATATCTAATCTATTAGAAGCATGAAATTCCAGGACAGTAATCATCCACCTTCCACTCGCAAAATTCCTCAAGGCCAATCCTCAGCCGGCCAATTCAAATCTTCTCTACTCCACCTTTGAACAGAATCTCCGCCCCATTCGCTATCACCTAACCTGACAAGCCCAGCATTTCTGAAATCATCATCCCCAAGTGATAAAGGAAATCCTTGAGAAAATTGAGCTTTTGTTTGAATTATTATTAATCTGTCAACTAAGCCAGCAGCAATGAATCTCCGAGCGGTTTCGGGACCTCCTTCAAGCAGTACTTCCTGAAATCCCCTGTCTCCCAAGAGCGAAAGAAGTAGGTGTAAATCGACTCCAGAATGGCTTCTCGCCGACTGTAATTTTTGAACTTCAACAGTCTCCCTACTATCGAGTGCAGCGATTTCACCCTCTCTGCCTTCAACATGTAAAATCAATGTATTATGGCCGTCATTAACAATTGTGGAATCAAGAGGAGTTTTTAATTCTCTATCAAGAATTACTCTTAATGGCTGCTTCCCGAGCCCCATTTCAATCCTTCTTACAGTTAGCGAGGGATTGTCACGAATGATTGTGCCAATTCCAACAATTATTGCATCAACATCTTTTCGTAATCTATGTACTGCATTCAAACTTTCTTCACTAGTAAATCTGAAAGAATCTTCTGCCCTGTCATCAACCGCACCATTGCTATCAACGGCTATCTTCAAGGTGACTAAAGGTATGCGTT
Organism: Methanobacteriota archaeon; assembly: GCA_014384685.1. The sequence continues at coordinate 529 of JACNFL010000191.1, read as the reverse complement.
TCTCGCACCAATAAAGAAAAGGCTGCATTTGAACACTCGCTTTTTCTCTTAACAACCCTTTCCTAACAGAAACTCCAGCAGCCTCAAGGCAAGAGATTCCATTACCTCTTACAGTGGGGTTTGGGTCTGGGTGAGCAATCACAACCTTTCTTACACCTGCCCACAATAAAGCCTCAGTGCAAGGTGGAGTTCTACCATAGTGATTACATGGTTCAAGAGTCACATAAGCAGTTGACCCATTTGGGGAATGCCCTTTTTTTTCAGCATCAGCAATCGCCATTTGTTCAGCATGTAGGCCACCTAAATGGTCATGCCAGCCCTCGGCAATGACCCTTCCATCTTTTACAAGCACACAACCCACTAGTGGGTTTGGTTTTACCTGCCCTCTTCCATTTTCTGCTAAGTCAATAGCATGCCTCATGAAACCGATTTCAGCCTCAGTGCATTCAACTTACATGTCTGCACCCGATGATAAGATGTAGGACGATGTCTTGAATAGCCTACCACATAATTGAAGTTCATGAACCGC
>JACNFL010000259.1 GCA_014384685.1 Methanobacteriota archaeon | reverse complement strand
TTTCACCAGATAACTCTAGAAGTGTGTGACGACCAAGGAAATTGTGCTTACGAGACACGGACAATCGAGTTCGTTAATCTGCCACCGTCTGTCACTGTACAGACGACACCACCTCTTGACTGGGATGGGGTACTGCGCCTCAACTACACAGAAAATTTACACGTGAATGCTAGCGATACTACTGATGCCGAGGGTGACTTGATTCAGACTGGTGAATGGGCAGACTATGAGCAGGCTGGAATTCAAGTTTCAGCGACCTACCCTCTTGAGTGGAATAGGACATTTGAATTCGCTCCTAGTAGGGAGTTCACCTACACTATGGCTTTCTCCGACGGGCTCAACCCGACGGTCTACTACAACCTCTCAGTGGAGGTTCAGAACGAGTATCCTCACCCCTCGTTCACAGTCAGTCGCGACTCAAATTTCTCTCAATCTGTTGTTACACTTGATGGCTCAGCATCGTTTGACCCTGAGGGTGATACAATTTTTGCATGGTGGAATTCTGATATTGATGGTGACTTGAATACCTCAATGACAAACCCCCTAATTTGGACTGGGCATCTCAGCCAGGGTACACACACCATCAGCTTACGACTTTCAGATGACGATTCATACCACATCAATCAGTGGTCAACACCATTCGAGGCTGAGGTTGAAGTCCTTAATTCTCCTCCTCTATCCCACATTGAATTACCAAGCGCAAGCGATAGTATTGAATCAGCCGACCTTGTTCTTTTCTCAGCCTTTGGTTCTGGTGATTGGGATGCGCCCTGTGCGGAAGCTTTCCCAGAAATGTCAACAGGTTGGTTGTGTAACCCCAACTCTCCTTCTATGCCTGATACAGTAACTCCTGAATGGACTAGCGATTTACTGAGTGAACCATTTGGTGGCGATTGGCAGGTTGAGGCTCGATTACCTAGTGGGACTAATGTGGTCACCCTCACTGTTTCGGATGGAGTAAACACCCCCGTGACCGATTCTATTAACATCGAAGTATCAACCAGTGCCCCGATTCTAGTACTTAGTTCGCCAGACGATGGAATTGAAGTTGTTAGCAACGAAGTGGTACTTTTTGACCCTCAACAATCGTGGGATCCCGATGGTGATAACTTTACTTTTACAGTTACTTCTAACTTGCTTTCAGAGCCTATACTTGATGCTGTAAGTCCAAATTTCTGGTATTCAAGATATGTTCCATCAGGTGACCACACTCTCACTTTCACTGTTACAGATGAAACTGGAATGAGTAGAAATGAGACACGTTCTTTGAAGGTTCTAGCATCTCCACCCATGGCTATTATTTCCTCACCTCAAGAGGGGGGAACAATTTCTCCAGGTGCAAACATTTTGCTAAATGCCAACGAATCATGGGATGCAGATGAAGATATAATTCTCTATCGTTGGTACCTCGGTCAAGGTGCATCTGCTGTATTGTTGAATGAGACGGAGATGGGTAATCAGACTTTGGCGCCGGGAGCACATCTGATTTCGCTTCAGGTGAAAGATAGCCGAGGCTCTTCAACTTGGGCTTTCGTTAACATTACTGTTGAAGATTCGTGGCCGGTTTTGGATGATTTGTTAGTAGAACCGGGTACATTGACTGCTGGTGTTGAATCAGTAATTACTACGCGTGCTTTCGTGATTGATGCAGATATGACAACTTGGGAATGTGTAGGTTGGGCATCTCAAGGTGGGATAGAGACCGAATTTTCACTTTCCGATGATGGTGCAAATCCAGATGATGTTGCCAGTGACAGTACATGGACTGGCCAAGTGAAAGTGACACCAGGCCGTGATGGCTGGGTGAACATCGAGGTAATTTGCCGCGATGGACCACAAGAAGAGCCCCATCTTTCAAACCGTCTTTCATCTACTATCAGAGTTGAAGGCGCTTCACAGCAATCGTCATTCTTTGATGTCATAATGGATAGTACAGTTGCCATAATTCTTGGTCTTCTTGGATTAGCTGTTGGTGGTGGGGTAATCTACACATTTTCCCGTAAACGCCGCCTTGCTGCTGATTTGCAAATGATTGAATCATGGGGTGTTGGTGGTTTTGGTGATGAAGATGGAGATTCTCCATTTGATGATGATGATGATGATGATGATGATTCCATGGGCTCAGTAGGCGATGATGAACCGCTTGACTTCACAGAAGAAGTAGATGCCGAAGAAATATCAGATGATGACATACCATCTATGGTTGAACTTGAATAGTTCAAAATGCAGTTTATTCTTCAGGACCCCAAGGAGAACGGGTTCGATTTAATCCAAATCTCTTGAGATATAGGAAGATTAGATTCTTTCTACCATCAGTCCATGTATTGATTTCAGCATCGCCAACTCTTGGACGATATGGTACTGAAATTTCAATTGCCTTTTTCTTGCCATAACAGCGGCGTGCATTGATTTTCATCTCTTCAGAAAGTGGCATCCCATCATTGGTCGGCCTCATTTTCGGGTTATCCATGATGCGCTTGTAAAATACCCACATCCCAGATTGGGAATCATGAATGCCATACCAGAATAACATACGAGCAGTAAATGATAGTGCCCAATTACCAAAACCATGCATACCTGACATGCTACCTTCTTCAGCTCTTTTTAGACGATCACAGGTGATGAATTCCAAATCTTCTTCAACCAGTTTTCGTACTAATCCCGGTACTTCTTCACCAGGATATGTGCAGTCAGCGTCCATTGTTACGATAATTTCACCGGGTGCCATAGCAAACCCTGTTCGATATGCTCTACCGTAACCCTTGCGTGGCTCAAGATATACTTGTGCGCCTTCTTGCTCAGCCAATTCTCTTGTTTTGTCCGAGGAATTTCCATCAATGATTAAGAAATCAAGTTTTTCACACCATCCATCAGAGGGTACAGACCGAATCGTATCAACGATTGCAGCCTCTTCATTACGGGTAGGTATAACCACAGTCACATGCACTGGTAGTGTATCAGACATCTCTGTCACCAAACCGCCGACTGACCCATCTCTCTTGAAAGGCTCTATTGGATGAACTGTCAAGGAATCGCTTGAAAACGATGGCCTAAGTGGCCGTTATGCCTGAATTGGTAGCGGAGGTAGGAAAATGCACGTGGCGATGTTGTCTGGGGAGTATCCGCCCCGTTGGGGCGGGATGGGCTCAACTGTCTTTCATCTTTCAAGTGCGTTAGCAAAAATGGGCCACAAGGTGACGGTGATAACGCGCCGCGATTCTCAGGCTATAAAGAATCCATCTTTGATTCCTAAACTAGATGGCGTGAATGTTGTGATGGTGAAATGGGCAAAAATTCCAATGGCGTTCACACGATCGTATGGCCGACATGCGCTCAAAGAATTGTTACGACTTCACAAGGTTGATCCTGTTGATGCGGTGCATGTACATGCGCCGATGATTTCATGGACAGCGAAACAATTTGCTCAAGTACGAGCTGAAATAGGTAATGTGACTACAACTTTGCATGGTTCATGGCTTGGTGAGAGGGATGGAATGCTGCGTGCAGCAAAATATGGTGAGTCTGCAACGTGGAAGAACCCCAATGATTTGGCGATTCTTTTGTCGGCTAAACATTATGCAAAATATGAGCGCGCAGCTGTGCGCGGTTCAACGGTGTGTGTTGCTAATTCAGAGGCTACAAAAAGAGACTTTGAAGAGCGATATAACCCACCACAAAATTGGCGTGTTGAAGTGGTGCGATGGGGTGTTGATATTGACATGTTCCGCCCGCAAAATCATGATGATGAAGATTCACAATTAGCACATGAAAAAATGCGTAGTCGTTATGGTCAGCCCGATGAAGCAGCACTCCGAGGTGCTGCTGATACGAAGACTCCATTATTGTTAGCAGTAGGGCGCTTAGCAGGCCGAAAAGGATTCCGAACCTTGCTTAGAGGCATGCCTGAAATTTTGGCAAAAAATAGTGGGGCGCATTTGGTAATTGTTGGACGCGGACACATGCGAAAAACTCTATTGAAGCAGGATAAGAATCTAGGTATGCAGGATTCAGTACCACTAGAGTGTGGGATGCCATTTTCTGACTTGGCCCAGTTATTGAGAACTGCTGATTTGAGTATCTATCCTTCGGTG
>JACNFL010000155.1 GCA_014384685.1 Methanobacteriota archaeon | reverse complement strand
GCCCTTTCCTGTGTAAATTAAGCCCATCAAAACAAATGGTGCAACAGTCGAGCCCGAACCCTTTGGATAAATCAGAATTGTATCTTCTAATGCAACCCCGTCTAACGGATGTCCTGGCTCCTCAATGACTCCTGTATCACGATTTACATAACCAAGATAGGTGATTGGTATGTCGGTTACAAGGGCTTTACCAGATACATTCCAACTACTTTGGCTTGGTAGATTCTTCCCACTCAATTCACATTCTCCTGACTGTGTGGTTTTGACTGAACTGTGGGGCTCCTTCGCACGAGAGTCAAGGGTTGGTCTTGGACCAGTGAAAAGTTGTGGGTCAAATGCTGAAGCAACGCAGGTCTCAATATTGGCAACAGAGGTGGGCATACGATTTAGCCCGCTTGTTAGATAGTGTTCTGCTTTCAGTGAATTTGTCAATAAGTGATTGTACAATTTACGATTATATGGTGTTACTTCCGGACAAGTATCCTTGAGGATTAGGACTCCTGCTTCTTCTAACAGGTCAAGTGTTCCATCGGCATCTGCCAACTCATAGTTAGTACCGCTAGTGAAAACCCACAATCGTTTGTTAGGGATTCTATTACCTAATTCCATGTGAGTTCTAACTGCTGCTGCAGTGCTGCGTATCTCTCCCAAACTTGCTTGTGGGCACCCGATTACAATCAAATCCACTTCACCGTTTGGTGCGAGTTCTTGATAGCGGGATTCGAGATCAGATTCGGTGAAAGTCAATTCACCTTGATATCCTGAAACATTGGGTGGTGATACTGTGTGGCCATCTGCCCATAACATTGGACACCCATAATTGGCTGCTGCGGCTGCTAGTGCTTTCTTCATCTCAAAGGAAGCCCATGTTGGTAAACCAGTAATGTAAGGCATCGGCCCCCATGGTAAATCCCAATCTGATTGAACCTGCTTACCAATCCAATCACCCAAAACACTCCAGTCTGCTAAATTGGACATTTCTGCCTCAACATTGACCAAAATATTGGGTAGGCGATTTTCATCAAGATGCAAGCCCCAGCGTGGAGCCCAGCCAGTTAGGGCTGTGGCTAATGCTGACAACCCAGATTCACGATTGGTAACTAATCCCGTATAAGAATTAGAAAAACAGACTGCATTTGATTCGGCCCATGAGCCGATACCTTCGATTTCAAGTCCTTGATCATAGGGGGTGCAAGAAAGGGTGGCTTCTATGCCAAGTCCTTCGTAAGCCATTACAATCTCAAATTGTTGTTGCAAAAAATCCTCGTATTCAATCGCCATTTCCTCAAATTTTTTGCTATCGCAACCGGCTGAATTCAAAGTTGTTGGAATCGCCACAACCCCTTGATCATCGCCGGCTAAATCTGCTAAGAAACGCCGCAATCCGTGGCCACCAGTGATTACAGACACACCGCTCACGTGCGCGTGAGCGCACTCAACAAATGAGGCAGCGCCAGCACTAGCTGCCAAATCAACAACCAAACGAGCCGCCTTCTGCTTGGTCGGCCCAGATTCACCTGCAAGCATCTTGGCGAGTGGCTCGGGAATCTCCATTGTAATGAGGGGGATGGTTTTACACCATCAACTTGACCATCTATTCATATCTAAAAAATCATTGATTTAACTTGTGTTTCGGATTCCGCCCTTAATTGAGAGGGAGTTCAACAGCATCCAGTTGTTCGCATGGGAGCAACAATAAATTCAACTCGGTCAATATCTTGTGTGTTTTTCAAAGAATCCACAATCGTCCTAATCATTCCAGCCTTCCCATTCAGTTGCATCGTATCAACACATGTGTGACTCTCTGTGAGACAATTATGGTGATAGGAATTTACGGTGATTGAATGTGTGTGCCTCAATTCCATCAATTTGTTTTCCACTCCATGCTGGTAGTAGATGACCATCGTGCCCTCTATTTTCTCATCCTTATCCATGGTGCTCAAGTCACCACGAAGTGTGGTTTCAGAAAAATAAATAGCGGCATCTCTAAGAAACATACTTCGATTTTTATATCCCGATTCAAAGATGAGGCGATCTAAATCTTCGGCGAATTGTTTGTCAGTACTAAATGAGAATACTCTGCTCATAGACGTGTCACGGGACGTGAATTAATAACATTTCTTAAATATGTAATAATAGACGGCGCGGCATGGACACAAACCTAATTGTATTTGCAGCAATGACATTGATCATCGGACTAGTATGCGGTTTAGCACCGATTTTTTCTGGGATTAAAAATGATAAAAACCGATTGAAGCAACTGACTGGAATTGCTGCTGGAATTATTATTGCCTCAGCGATGCTGGTCGTAATCCCTGAAGGCTACGAATTGGCCATGACCGATGAACATGGTACAGATGATGCATTAGCAGGATCTGTGGCGTTGGTCATTCTCGAAGTGGATCATGGAGACATCAATGCCACAACAGGAATTGAAGAAATTGAAGGATTGATTGGTGGGCATGGTGAGCATGGTGATGAGCATGGAGAAGAGGATGGTCATGAAGGTGAAGATGAAGAACATGATTCAGGAGCCAGTTTGTCAGATTCTATCGGAGCCGTGATTGAAGAAGTTGAAGATGGTGACATCAATGCTACAACAGGAATTGAAGAAATTGAAGAATTAATTTCATCCCACTCGCATGAAGAAGAATCCCATGACGATCACGCAAGTGGAATCCTGATGGGAGCTGCAATCATTGCTGGATTCCTCCTGATGTTCATTCTAGAGGGCTCAGGAATTGGTCACGCCGTTCATGAAGAACACCACGATCATGAGCAAGGCCACGGGCACGGTCATGTGCACCACGCAGCTGCAGGCGGGTTGCTAGTGTTCGGCCTCACATTGCATGCAGCCACGGATGGAGTCGCCATTGGTGCTGCTGCGGCAACTGGAGATTTTGCATTAACTATCACCGTATTGCTTGCTGTCTTAATTCACAAGGGACCCGCAGCATTCAGTTTGGGTGTCTTTTCTACGCATGAAAGAGAAGAGAGAAAAGATTCCGTTAGGGATGTTGTCATCTTTTCGTTGGCCACACCTGTGATGATTATCATCGCTGGTCTAGCCCTTGCAGAACTTGAAACGCACATGATTGGGCTAGCAATGCTATTCTCAGCGGGAACATTCCTGTATGTGGCAACAGTTGATACGCTCCCAGATATTCATAACCCGGAAACAGGAAAGAAAGCGATGGTGCACGTACTAATTGGTGTAGCAATCCTTGTTGTTTTGCTACTGATTGCAAATACACTGGATCTTGGACATGCTCATTGAGAATAAATAACTAAACACACCCATTAGGCTGAAATGTCACACACTTGTCGCAGTAGTTGATGAAGGAACAATTCGTCAACATTGCTGGCTATCGATTCGTTCCAATAAACAACCGTGAGGAGATGCGCTGGCCTCTTCGAGATTTCTGTGTTGATCTTGAATTGAAAGGTACTATTCTGCTCAGTGAAGAGGGGATTAACTTCTTTCTCGCTGGAACTCAGGAATCTGTTGACTGTTTTGTATCTCATATCAATGAGGATGAACGCTTCAAAGGAATCAAACTAAAAATCAGTTATTCTGACCACCAACCGTTCAATAGAATGCTTGTCAGACTCAAAAAAGAGATTATTTCAATGGGTCATGATGACGTAAAACCAGGTGAATTCACCAGCCCCTCAATTAAGCCAAAAGAGTTCAAATCCTGGCTTGATGAAGGAAAAGAGGTTGTCGTTCTTGACACAAGAAATGACTATGAAATGCGAACTGGTAAATTTCAAAATGCTGTTGATCTAAACATCAAATCATTTCGCCAATTCCCTAATGCAATTAAGCAACTTTCTGATGAATTAAAGGGCACACCAGTAGTAATGTATTGTACCGGAGGGGTGCGATGTGAGAAAGCATCTGTGGCCCTTCTTGAAGAAGGTTTTAGCGAAGTTTACCAACTTGAAGGAGGGGTTTTGGGATACTTCGAAGAATGTGGAGGCGCTCACTGGAACGGCGAGTGTTTTGTATTTGACAAACGGGTTGGAGTCAATCCCAATTTAGAAGAAACTGGTACTGTAATGTGCTTCACTTGTCGCGAACCACTTCTC
>JACNFL010000274.1 GCA_014384685.1 Methanobacteriota archaeon | reverse complement strand
GTTCAGGAGCCTCATCAGTGACCGTGGTTTCTGATAAAACGGTGATTACTTGACACCAGAAGAAGCAGGAGATCTGTTCGGATACCTAGCATTGGCCGCAGGCATCTCAGGAATTATTCTAATTGGCTTGTTAATTGCTAGTAAGAAGTCCAAACCTATTGCTGAGAAGATTGCTGAACTGCGCCTAGAACATAGTAGAGAAGCACTGTTTCTTGCTGGATTTGTCGCTTTATTTGGGATGATGGCTAGTTTATACCTCTCAGAGATTGCACATTTCTTGCCATGCAAATTGTGTTGGTATCAACGCATTGTTATGTATCCAATGGCATTTCTCTTTATTTTTGCCGCATTTAGAAATGATTTCGGAATTAAGCCATACGGTTTAGCAATGGCAGGATTTGGTGCATTTATATCGATTTATCATTATCAATTACAAATGAATCCGGATCAGCATTCCCCATTCTGTTCTGCCTTTGAGTCATGTACAGTTCAATATCTCAATGTATTTGATTTCATGAGCATTCCCTTAATGGCACTTATGGGATTCATCTTCATATTCTCTCTACTACTATTCGCTCAACCTGCTCCAGAAGAAATTTCTGATTCTGAAGAATAACGACATCAGCAATTTGAGTAAATATTCCCGTGTATGGGATTATCGCAAAAAGTAGGTGCTCAGTTGGAATTCCAACTGCCATCAGAATGTGACGCAAGTAGCAAATTGAATTGCATCATAGTCACAATATTAGCAGCTAAAAGAACAATACATATTGGACAGATTGCAGGGGAATCATCAACCATTAGTAGATGTGTAATAGTCATCCATAGTGCAATTAGTGTGGAAATCCCACCTATTGTCCTACCCCATGAAAGAAATCCACCAGCCTTAGACCAGGTTGGTTCAAGGTGGATACTCAATGCCAAGAATCCAAGAACACTAAACATCAATACGAAAAACAAACCAAAGTCTAGATTTGAAAATGGAATCGTGTTCATTGTCTGACTTGAAAGGGCTTGAGCACAACCGCTTGATGATTCACAGAGTGTAGTGTTCCCAATGATTGATTGCCTCTGGATTACCCATACCCAAACGGCAGCCAACATTCCACCACTAATACTTGCAAGAGTTCCGACTAACATTCTTCTACTAACTGGCGCTGATACCAAGTCGCTCATTCCTAATGTTGAGAAAAATGGCCGGGTAGACTCCATTCGTGACATTGCCCCAAACAAAACTGTTAACGAACATATCACCAATACTACTGATGTTGACATTACCATCTTATTCACCTACCTGTGGCAACATGCTGTATAGGGCATTACCAACTTCCTCACCACTATGAGCTGCTTGATTCCAAGCAACAATACCATCAGGTTTTACAATCACAACAAATGGTGTCCCCTGTACCCCCCAAGGATCCAATGTAGATTGGGATAAGTCGTTAAAATATGCCCAATTATGAGGGTCACCAGGGCGTGATGAACAATCAGTGTCACCACCTTTACATTCGATAAGAGATGATTTTTCTTGGAAGGCAATTACTTCTTCTCTTGACGCTGAGTGAGAAGGAATATCCAAACTTAAGGCGACACTGATGAAGGTCACTCTTCCTCCAAATGCTTCTTCAAGTTGGCTCATAGGCCCTGCTTCTTCCCAACAGTAACCACAATCAGTATCCATAAACTGAATGAAGAACCATTTTGCTTCTGGCTCTGAATCAGCATCCCAGCCACTGTCTATTTCTTCATATAATTCAAAATCAACCCAATCTGTTGCCCCTAAATAATGAACTTCACCCTTTAGGTTTGGGGCCAATTCCCCTTCATCTGGGCCGATTGGTGGTAAATCTGTGAATAATATCACAGCTAACAGGATGAAAGTGATTCCACCTGCAACCACAAATCCTGCAGTTATTCTTGCATCTCCGTTCTCATCTGTTACCAGATTCCTATTACGTCTTACTTTATTCATCATTTATTCCAATCTCCTGCATAAGAATTTGAGCAGTGTGTCTCACTGCTCCTTCTGAATCATATTTAGTGTTAAAACCAGCCGCTCGCATGCGACTTGGGTCTAACATTGCCTTAGGAACATCTCCTGCCCAGCCACGGTCTCCACCAGTGTATTCAATCGAAACCCCTGATAAACCGGATTCTTCAATCACAATTTCTGCAATTCTCGTTACACTGCAAGTGTCGTCACTTCCTAAATTATAGTAATTTATTGCGTCATCAGTATTGGTTACTAAGTGAATCATTGCGCTTGCACAGTCTCGTACTTCCATGTACGATTTTGCCTGCCTACCATTTCCAAGTACCTCCAATCGATTAGGATCTGCACGTAATTTGTGAATGAAATCAAAGATTACACCGTGTGTCCCGCGGGCGCCGACAATATTTGCGAATCTGAATAGCCAGGCTTGAAGACCAAAGGTGCCAACCCATGATGTGATTAGTGCCTCAGAACCAAGTTTACTGGCACCATAGAGAGAAATCGGGAAGAGGGGACCATAATCTTCTGGTGTCGGCATCACATCAGCTTCGCCATAAACTACTGAAGAAGATGAAAAGGCGATTTTCTTTACACCACAAACCCTCATTGCTTCTAGCACATTGTAGGTAGCAACTGTGCCTTGATTTAGATCGGTATCAGTGATTGTAGTGCCAAGACGAATGTCTGGGTTAGCAGCAAGGTGGAAAACGATGTCAATACCATCCATTGCAGATTTCACTGCATCTAAATCCAACAAATCCCCTTCAATGACTGTCACATTATCACCATGATGAGAAAGGAATTCTCGTCGTCCTGATGAAAAGTTATCGTAAATGCTCACGCTGTGGCCCGATTGTAGTAGTAAATCAACTAAATGTGAGCCAACAAAACCCGCGCCTCCGGTAACTAAGCAGTGCATGACGGAGTGGCCGACATAGCAACCCCCCTTGACTATTGCGTGCCTCTGTAGAACAAGTTTTATTGCGATTCATGAATTTAATCACAGGAATCTTTAATCGTTCACTTTCACTATTTTTCCCTATGGGAACATCTCTGTTCACTTTCATATTTAGCAACCCCTCTACGAAAATATGGTGGACCTTCGCTTCTCAGTGCTATTTCTCGGCACCGAATCTGAATTGTTAAAACCATGATGAGAAAGTGTCGGGGAGTTGAAAAAAATGAGTAAAAATACTAAACAAGTAGCCCAGAATGAGAACGACGAAAATGAGGAACCACAGACTTTGTTGGTTGGTTATGTGAGAAAAAGTAACGCTGGTGGCGCCCTGAAGGTGTCCATCAACAGCAGTGCCTTTTCTGACTGCACAACTTACAGCACTTCAGATGGACAACAATATGTCCCACTGATCATTAATTTGAATGCCTTGCGCAGAGTGTTAGATGGTGAGCGAGCTGTTACCACAGTGAGCCAATTCATTGACCAATAATCATTATCAAAATGATGTGTCAAATATCAAACTCTGACCTAATTCAGTAGTTTCAGAACAAGTAAATGCCCTCGTGTCTGGGTGACTGCAAAGATCGCCCAGGCACCCTATTTTCTATAATTAATTGATTATGGCGGCTAAACGGCTAAATACGGCGCGGTGAGCGGATATAATAAGATGGAAGAATCTACCGTCCGAGGCCCCGTGATTGTGGGGATGCCTCTGTACAACGAAGAGGAAACCGTTGGTAGCGTAGTCCTTCAGTCACTTTCATACGCCGATGATGTGCTATGCGTTGATGATGGGTCATCTGATTCTTCTGCCCGCATCGCTCACAATGTGGGTGCAACTGTCAAGCATCACAGAGCGAACAAAGGATATGGCGCTGCCTTGAAGTCAATTTTTCAATATGCCTTAGAACATGATGCACACGCATTGGTAATTCTAGACAGTGATGGTCAGCACGACCCGAATGATATCCCCGTACTCTTAGAACCAATACTATCAGGGCAATCAGATTTCGTTATTGGTTCAAGATTTATTGAAGGCGGATCGGGGGCCGATATGCCGTCCTATAGAAAGTTGGGCGTCAAGGTTATTACTGCTGCATCTAACCTCACTAGTGATTTATCTATCAAAGATACTCAAAGT
>JACNFL010000263.1 GCA_014384685.1 Methanobacteriota archaeon | reverse complement strand
AGCCTAAATTTAGAAGTTCAAATTGCTGATGGGGATGAATTGCCAGAACAATTAATTCAACCATTTATTGACAATAATCTAAATTATACAATAGAAATTTTGGATTCAGAACTTGCTAACCTTTCAGTTAGCGGTGTCGATGCAAATAGATTGAGAGACGGATTTCCCCACGTAATTTTACGATTACAACAGACTGAAACAAATTCTTCAGAATCTTGGAATTATGCTATTCTTTATGATGCGACATCTGAACTTTCTTCTGAGGGAAATAGTCGAATTAGGGATGTCATTTTTGATTGGGAGCAGGAAATTATCGGGCTTACATTAGCTGAGGTCAACCTTACTAAACAAGAGGCATTGGATCCAATTCATTGGGATGGAGATTTTTCCAATGCTAATGTGGCCACATCTGCACAATCTGCTGGATTTGCTTTATCCATGTTTATTCCAATGATTGTGGCTATTTGGACTGCTACATCAGCAATTCAACCATCAATTGACCTCACCGCAGGAGAGCGTGAAAGAGGGACTATGGAAGCCCTATTGTGTACACCTGCTAATCGTGTAGAGTTGTTGTATGGTAAGTGGGTGGCTGTAGGTGTTGTAGCCGGAACTAGTGTGTTATTCCAATTAGCAGGATTGCTATTCGCGGTTGCATTTCTCATCCCATCGGACATTTTTGGTGTACCAACTCTTTCAATCTGGTCAATAGCAAGTTTGTTGCTATCTGTACTGTTATTCGCTGTATTTGTTGTTGCAGTTGAGTTAGCCTTGGCTGTACGCGCACACTCTGTTAAAGAAGCAGGTACAGTTCTTGGCCCAATAGTCATAGCATTCATTGTTCCAGCAATGTTTGCACAATTCGTAAATCTAGAAGGAATCGAATGGTGGTGGTTTGTAGCACCAATTTTTAACGTCTGTTTAGCAATGAGAGAAGCCCTACTAGATATTACTGATTTGAGCCATATTGCATTATGGCTGGGCTCATCATTGTTTTACGCATTCGTTGCAGTGACATGGGCTGCGAGACAATTCCAAAGAGAAGATTTGGTAGAAAGTATCAGTTAGTCAGTAATCACCTAGTATTCGCATAGTATTACTATAAGAATACTTAAGAACCGGTGCCATTCCCTAAAACTAATGCCAAAGATTAGCCTTGACATGCCGAATGAATTACTTGAGGACTTGAGAGTCCACGTTGGTGACGACAAGAAGTTCGTCAGTGTTGCGGATGCTGTTAGAACTGCATGCAGGAAATTGTTAGACCAACTAGACTCAATTGATGCAAGACATGGGAGAATAAAGGGTGAATAAAATGGTTGAGAAAAAGCAAGCAGAAGCAGCCGTTGATACAATTATTCGTTACATAGAGGGTGAGAATGGTGCTCTTAGAGAAGGTTTGTCTAGAACCCCAGAACGTGTAATTGAGTCTTTTTCAGAAATATTTAACGGCTATTCAGAAGATCCATCTGAAGTGTTAGATGCGACTTTTAATGCTGAAGGATACGATGGCATAGTTTTACTTCGAGATATCGAATTTCACTCCACATGTGAACACCATCTACAACCATTTCATGGGAAAGGGCATATTGCTTACATCCCTACTGATAGAATTGTGGGAATCAGTAAATTAGCAAGGATTCTAGAGATGCATGCCAGGCGCTTACAAAATCAAGAACGAATCACTAAAGGGATTGCAGATGATTTAGAAACTCATCTAAAGCCACTTGGTTGTGCAGTAATCCTTGAAGCATCACATGGTTGTATGCAATGCCGCGGTGTTAAGAAACAGAATTCTGTCATGACTACATCGCAAATGCGTGGTGTTTTCTTTGATAAATCAGAAGCTCGTACTGAATTGATGCAACTTATTCGTAGTGCGCCATTATCAAATTAGAATCAAAATATCTACTTTACAATGGGGGAATAAAATGGAAGATGAAACACCAGAATTAATTGCACTTCCTTTAGTTCCAATTATTGATGAATCAATTATTCCTGAAAAGGCACCTACTCCAAATGACCCATTAGATCAGCAATACCCAATTGTTGAGATATTTTACTCAGTACAGGGTGAAGGATACCATACAGGTGTACCATCAATTTTCATTCGATTTGGTGGTTGCAACCTCGCTTGTGAATGGTGTGATACGTCTTTTGATGAATGGGAAAATTTGACCATGCGACAAATCATTAGAGAAATGGCACCATGGGATTGTAACCGCATTGTGCTAACAGGCGGTGAACCTGCTCTCCAAGATTTGTCTGCGATTTCTAGCATTCTTAGACCAATGGGGTATGAGTTGGCTATTGAGACAAACGGCACCATTGAGATTCCAGAAGATGTAGTGGACTGGATTTGTGTCTCACCAAAAGACCAACTGTATAGTTCTGTTAAGATTCGCCAACAGATAGGAGATGAACTCAAGGTTGTTTGGGTCGGACAAACATTAGATATGTACGACGAATTAATTGGTGGGTTTAAACATCATTTTTTGCAACCTTGTTATGATGAAAACAAGGGCCCTGAGTGGAATGGTAAAAATTTCCTATCAACTTTTGAGATGGTTAGGAACAATCCTGGATGGAATCTGAGCCGGCAAACTCACAAATGGATGGGGGTTGACTGATGTCAAGAAAAGTAGCTGTTATGGCGTTGAGTGGAGGAATGGATTCCACTGGACTTTTGATGCGACTCCTTGCCGATGGATATGATGTTCATGCGATTTCTTATAATTACGGGCAGAAACATTTGATTGAAGTTCAAAGAGCACAGGCAAATCTGAGATATCTTTCACAAAATGGTTATCACATCAACCATCAAGTAATTGACTTGACTTCAGCGATGTCTTCTTTTCATTCTGCTCTTACTGATGACTCCATTGAGGTCCCAGAGGGTCACTATGAAGAGGAACAAATGAAGCAAACAGTTGTTCCAAATCGTAATGCTATTTTTGCTTCAATATTGTATGGACACGCACTATCTATAGCAATTAAAGAATCCGTCAAAGTTGAGATTGCACTTGGGGTACATTCCGGTGACCATGCGATTTATCCGGATTGCCGACCAGAATTTTACAGTGCCCTTGAACAGGCTTTTGAAGTTGGTAATTGGGATTCAGAAAATGTGACTTTCAAATTACCATATATTGATGGTGACAAAGAGTCGATTCTTCGAGATTCTGAAATTGCAATCTCACAACTCGGGCTCGATTTTGACACTATTTTTGCTAATACGATTACTTCTTACAACCCTGATATTGAGGGGCGTTCTTCGGGATCCTCTGGTTCTGATGTTGAACGAATACTTGCATTCCATGCTATTGGGAGGGAAGACCCAGTAACATATGTCAAACCCTGGGAGGTTGTACTTCGTAATGCCCTAACTGTTGAAAGAACCCATCAGGAGATGAAAACATGAGCGATACTGATGATTTAGATCTAAAAAAAAGATTGACTGACCTTCAGTATCATGTGACGCAGGAGTCTGGTACAGAACCTGCTTTCACTGGCATTTACTGGGATGAAAAAAGAGATGGAGATTATTTCTGTATATGCTGCGGCCACCTGTTATTCACTTCGAAGATGAAATACGATTCTGGGTGTGGGTGGCCATCCTTCCACCATGAAGACCCTAACGCAGGCATCAAACGATTGCCTGACCTAACTATGGGGAGAGTTAGAGTAGAAGTAAGATGTGGTTCCTGTGATGCACATTTAGGACATGTGTTTGAAGATGGACCTAAGGATGAAGGCGGCGAGCGTTATTGCATTAATTCCGCAAGTATTGAATTTAGGGATGATGTATAATGACTACAAGTATACGAAGATGGGTTGAGACTGATACGGGACATCGTGTCCCTAATCATAAGAGCAAGTGCAAACATATGCACGGACACCGCTATCGCTGGGAAGCAGAAGTCGAAGGTGATGTTGTCAAAGAACAAGGTGTTTCAGAAGAGGGAATGTTAATTGATTTCTCAGATGTTTCAAAAATCCTTAATGAGAAAATACACGATGTTGTTGATCACGCTTTCATTGTTTATGAAAATGATGAAGAGGCTCTCGCTGCACTGACAATAATGGGAGATGGACAA
>JACNFL010000258.1 GCA_014384685.1 Methanobacteriota archaeon | reverse complement strand
CAGGAGATATTGTCATACTTGCTGCAGTTGCACCCAAACGAGCGAATGCCTCTATTTCAGCAGGTGTCTCAAACTGTGGCCCATTAACGTGTGAAACCACATGGTCGAGGGTAAGTTCTTCATCACTTTGGGCACTAAGAACTGGTCGTAAAAGGTCACGAAGGTCACTTGGATAGTGGTGTGTCATATCAGCATGGTGTGCATCTTCTTCTGAGAAAGTCACTGGCATACTCACGAAATCCAAAGTGTGTTCAGCCATTCCAACAATTCCTGGAGGGAAATGCGGGTCAATCGCTCCAACCGACTGGATTGAAACAATCACATCTGGATTACAGGCTTGTGCCGCCTTCACATTAGCGTGATAATTAATCAAATGAGGTGGTGTTGTTTTGCCATCGCCATGGTGGCGGTGAACTATGAAAATCTTAACTCCACTTGATTCAGATGATGCGTTGAGAGTCATTATCTCAAGAGGAACATCACCGTAATCAGTTTGTGCAACCAGTGAATCGGTTGCTGATATTGAATATCCTGAGTTGCCTAAGTCAGCATCAGCAACAAGTTGCTTCATGCCAGTACCGCCGATGACGGCGATACGCTTCATTCAACATCACCTCACTCGCTGAGTCTTGCAATCAATTCTGCTTTCTTTCCGCTAACAGGCTTCCCTGCTGCCTTTAGAAGTTCTTTGAGTTCTGCTACCTTTAGAGATGAAAGGTCTTGTTCTTCAGCACTGTCATCAGAATCATCGCTTGGTTCTTCAGCCTCTGCTTCATCCTCTGAATCATCAGCAGGCTCTGAATCATCAGCATCATCAGCTGATTCTTCTTCATCTTCTGAACTGTCTTCATCTTCTTCACCAGCCATTGCCTTCTCAAGAGCCGCTTCCTTCTTGGCTGCTTGCTCTGCATTAGCTTGCTTTTCTTCTTCGTGAATCTCATCAAGAGTTGGCCCATCATCAGCAACTACTCCTGATTGAATCAACTGTACTTTACGAATCATTACTGTTCGAGTTGGTTGAATGGCCTTGATTGAATCAACAAGTGTTGTCTCAAGAGCACCGCTGAGTAGGGATGCTTGAACTTCTAACCAAGTAGAACGTGCAGTAAATTGAAGCAAAGTATCTCGCATCAATTTTCGCATCTGGCTTTTCTGACTAGACTTTATGCGATTGGCTGCAACTACAACTGGCTTTACTCGAAGGTAATATCCATCAGAAGTCACACAATCTACTACATCATCCACCTTTCCGCGGTGTCTGCGGATTTGACGGCGGATGTAATCGCTCTGTAGCGCATGTCCAATATACTCGGTTAAAGCATCTTCACCACGAGTGTCAATAACACGGAATCTGAGCTTGACGTGCATCTTTGAGAAGTCGCCATCAACTTCATTTTGAGTAGTTTCGTAGATTCTACCCATCAAATGTTCTGGGGTTTCCCCAAGTGTTTCTCCAATGACCTTGAATTGCCAGGGCTGTCGAGGTGCTCGGATGGTGAACCACCGCTTTGACTTCCACTTATCCCGCTGTTTTCTCGCTGCTGCGCGTGCTTTTGCTCCTTTTGCGGCCATTATTGAACACCTGTGGTCTTACGGGGGCTACCCCATTAGCATCCCGCCGACCTACCAGCAGTATTTGAACGGGCCGGCTCACCCGTAGGGTGGGAAAATATCAATGCATTCAGTGGATAGAGTATTTACTGATAAAAATCGTTAGTATCGGCATTCAACTAATATTTGTAAAATAGGCCGGCATTGTCATTTATCGTATCGCGCCGGCCAAATACAATGGCACTCCCAATCCACCGCCTTGAGTGGACTGTTCATGCATCTGGTGTCAGCGATATTGATGTGATTGCAGACTCCTTATCTTGGTTAATTGGTGATGAAGAATTCGTTGATGTTGAAAAAACTCAATCATATCACAATACACCGATGTACATCGTTCACGCTGAGGCAAAAAAAAGGTCTGATGCCCGCCGATCTTTACCGCGTTTAGGCAAATCATTGCTTGATGAACTTTCAAAAAGTATTGAAGGGAGAATTGATGAAGAAAACTGGCTACATCTAAGACTAAAGTTAGACGACCTTGTATGTGGTAATCCTACTCTAACTAACCCTCATGACCCATGTGAGAGTGTTAAAGGAAGGGTGAAACTTGAGGTTTATCCAGGAGACGTTGTAGAAAATGTGGCACGCCGATTGTTAACTGAAGCGGCTGAAATTGCGACAAGAAAAGGACTTCCTAAAATCCCAAACTCTGATGTCACAAATGATTAACTTCATAGAAGAGTGGCCCTCACCGGTGGTTGAGAGGAATTACGATGACTCACGTAGTAACCACCGCATGTGTAGACGCGAAGTACCAAGAATGTGTGGCAGTTTGCCCTGTTGAAGCATTTAGAGAAGCCGAAACTTACCTAGTAATTGATGCTGATGAATGCATTGATTGTGGTGCTTGTATTCCAGAATGTCCTGTTGAAGCAATTTTTGCTGACACCGATGTTCCTGCTGAAGAAGAGGCTTGGATTGAGCGAAACGAAATCGAAGCTCTTGATTTGCCAATCGCTGAAGGCGATTCACCAGTTCTCGCTTGATGTGAATCTGATATTCCTCTTTGATGGGGTAAGGAAGAAATGGAAAAATGCCCACTCTCTGAACAAGAGCAGAAATGGCTTGATGGCGGCATTTCCGAATTCAATACAGGCCGCTATTGGCATGCCCACGAGGACTGGGAGGAGATGTGGAAGTCACTCAAGGCGAGAGATGCTGACCAAAGGTACATCCTAGGTATCCAAGGACTTATCCAAACTACAGCTCTAATGTTTCAATACGAGCGACAAAAACCCCGGGGAATTGTCAACATGTGGGGTAAACTGACCGATAAACTAGGAACGCCTGATTCACCCCTGTTTGAGAATTTATGGTGTGTAGACATTCCAAAAGTGCTCCAAGATGTTCTCCCCTTCCTCACCGATGCAACCTCAGATGAACCTACTTGGGGGCTCAATCCAAATACAGTGCTAATCTGACAAGAACTTTCTACTGAAGTTATTGGTTAGGAATCCTATTTGGTAAAGGCGCGTTCAACATAGGTGGTGGAAGGGTGTTCAAGCCAATTTGAGTTGCTTCCGTTTCTTCTGTGAAATGATTAATTGTGGTTGCTATGGAAACTCCTGTATCAATATAATCGATAGTCCGGAGGAACTTTGCTACCCCATCGGCTCCACAGTACATGGCAACAATTTCTCCAGTTAGTAGAGAGACATGAAATCCCAATTTCCCCATTCTAATCCTATATTCCTTCCGTGACTCGCCCTCATAACTTGGGAATGCGTTTCGTGCTGCAAATATTACAGCCTTACCTCCTGTTCTTATCGTAATATAACCGCCTTTGACCACCACCTTAGCAGTGTTCTTCGTTGTCCACCATCCAAATCTCCCTAAACCAGAGAGGAATGAACGAAAGAGGCCACGCTTCTTCTTTTGCTCGCCCACAATCATTCATTCACATCGGTCCTATTTCAAACTAAGTAACTAATGTTTGAGGTAGATGCACAAATATCTCCTATCTTGCCACCATGGCCGCCCAAAACTAATTGCTTCATTGGATTGTGCAATCTAGCAAAGCAGGAGGTAAATAAGTGTGGAGATGACCGATTTTTGCAAAGAATATGAGCATGATGAACCCTTTTGGAATCCTCAGGTGAAGGCCGCAAGCGGGCTAACAATCACATTTCTTTTGGCTGCGGCAATAATCTCACTTTCCAGTGGTAACGACTGGTTCTTCGTCAACGCGATAATGATGGGTATCGTGTTTGTCATTATTGGATACATCCACCATTGTGTGAGATTAAACAATGCAACAATTTGGGCGCTTTCAGGTTGGTGCGTAATACACATGGCAGGGGGCCTAATTCCGGTTCCGGCAACCTGGCCGATTGAGGGTGATATACCAGTTCTCTATAGTTGGTGGTTGATTCCTGACTATCTGAAGTACGACAATATTGTGCACGCCTACGGTTTTGGTGTCACCACATGGGTCTGTTGGCAAGGGCTCGCTGTGGGATTCAAGAGAGTTGGCGCTACCCTGCAACCTACTTTCGGAATGTTGCTTTTGTGCTG
>JACNFL010000254.1 GCA_014384685.1 Methanobacteriota archaeon | reverse complement strand
TTTTTAGCTATCAAGCCTGATATTTTCCATTTCTTCGGTGTGAATTTGCCATCTGCCATCACCAGTTGGATGAACTCCTGTAATATGCATTCTAAGTGATAGGATTTCACCTGATTCTAGGCCAAAGAAACCTGCCGCAGCATTCGCATTTGATTCGGATTGACCAGCATCATCAACTGTTGCCATACGATTATCCAACACCTCATCAAGAGTCATTTCACCAGCAAGCGGTGCCTCTCCAGTCATTCCGACAAGTGGTGAAGCGACTCCACCAATAAACAACAAAAATAGTGCTGCAGGAAGAACATAACGCTTTGACCAAGGGTTATTGCTAGGGATTGTATACCCCAATAATCCAGCAATCGTTCCAATTAAACCAATTGACAATGTCAATCCATGTGGGGCAATTGTTTGTGAGGTGTGCTCTACATCCCCCACCCAAGCCTCACCCGCAAGCCAATTAGCATCTCCAGAAAATTGTGTAGGCGACGCACTCCCCAATCCTTCATGAGATAATCTTCCGAACCATGAATATTCTTGAAAGTGGTTATTTTCACCAGACCAGCAAGCCAAATAACTCCCTTCGGGGGGTTCCTCATAGAAAATTTCGGTAATTTGTTGCCCTGCTTCAAAAGTAGTTTTTACTGCCGGATTTCGTGGTGTTTTCCCGCCTTCTCGAATTAACTCAGGTGGAATGTGAGGTTGCTCAATTTCAAGTGGTACCGAGGTCCAATGGATGACCATTGTCAGCGCTCTTAGATGATCAGGAAGTTGGAATCTAAAACAATCTTGGTCGGCATCTAAAAGTGCACCTTTCGACAGTGTTTCCACATCTTCAACAATAACCGGATTACTCGCACTACTGGGCTCATCGACGTTTGCTGAACTAATGTCTACACTCCATTCTACGGGGATGATAATTCTAGACTCGCCTCTAAGGTATAATTCCCAAGTCACAGGTTCTGAAATTTCAAATGATATTGAAAGTCCGACCCCATCATTTGGTCGTACTAATCGGCCGCGAGAAAGATCTAGTTCAGCATCCTCTAACTGATAGGTGCCGACTTTTGGTGAAGTTGGACTCCCTCCAGACAGTGTCCAACTATTGCTACTTGGACCAGCCCAGAAATCAACCACTAGGTCAGGAGTACTCACTCCTGCAGTGTCCTCGCGTATACGAAAATCAATCACTAATTCATCTATCATAGTTGGTAATAATGCGAGTTGATTTTGCTCAGGGCTCATGATAAATTCAATTTTCACAGTTTTTGGAGATAAGGGAGACGCAGATTCCTCTTGCCGAGACATCACATCAACGCCAATTTCAGTGTTATCAAGCAGGCAACTTGAATCCGACAAGCAAGCTAGGTTGAGAGTAGTGGTTGATTGTGAGAGTTCTGCTGTTGTAGTTGGAGACAAAAAACCAAGAATTAGAACTAGAAGAATACTGGTCGCAAAACCCCTCTTTGCGTAAGCAGGCTTCATCATCAAACAGAATGGAGTATCCTCGTAGTAATGAACAATGTTCTAAATCGTTTGCAAAATCAGTATTAATTTGCTGTCAAAGCACAATCAACTAATTTCACCTTGCAACTGCGACAAAGGTAGCGACCCGCAGAGCGTACTGAACGTTCAGTTTGCCAATCACAAGTGGGGCATTTCCAAGCAAATTTTGCATTACGCTTTCGCAAGTGGGTTGCAAAATCAATACCCATTTGTTTTACTTCTTTGTTTGGCCATTGAGCCTCTAGATACCTAAATTGTTTATCATGACCACCGTGGCCAAGAGCGTGAAGAAACTCGTGAAACATTAGAAATTCAGCATATTCCAACCACTCAGCCTTGAGTGATTCAGGGTGTAGTGCAACCTCTCTAACATCAGTCGGGCAAAGATTCACATCGCGCTTGTCAACACCTTTGTTGAATCTGCAAACGCCATGGAGTCTTGTTGCATTTCGGCGTAATCTTCCCAAAGGAACACTTGCCAAGGGTTGCAGGTTTTTTTCGTTCAGAGATTCCATTTTGGACATTATCCCCATCACTCGAAAGCGCAAGAATTCAAGTGATGTATTTACCAAAATACCTCAACTCCATCGGTGGAAAGCAGGATGCCCTTCAGTAACGGCAACAAACAAACCCTTTCCTTTTGCACAGAGTTTTCCTTCGGCGTGTAGTTCCATCTCAACATTTGCTCGGTCTCCCGAGAGTTCACTTACTCTTGCAGTTACGTGTAGTGGTACATTTGCAGGTGTAGGACGTCGAAGTTGAACAGAATAAGATGCAGTCACTGTACAAGGTGGTTCACTGTCTCCATTTGCATCCATTATTGCTATCGCCGCAGTCCAATTTCCATGGCAATCAAGCAAAGTTCCAATAATTCCGCCATTTACCATTCCTGGGAATGCTTGATGTTCATCTGAGGTGGTGAACCACAATTCTAATCCATCTTCAGTTCTAGTTGAATTTATCTTCAATCCTTGTTGATTTGCAGGTCCACAGCCAAAACAGATTGATGAGGGTGCAAATTCTCTCTGAACGCCTATCTCTTCGTCAGCCATCACATAGCCGCTAAGCGGGCTATCCATCTTTTTTGCCCTTGTTCAGGGGTGGTAAATACACGATATTGATGAGATTTTTATCGGCGGCTTTTTGTTTAATCACCATCAGCAACGGTTAGCGGAGTCGCTACGGCTTGGATGGGTGAGGTTTAGTGCCTACAAAAGATGACTCCGATTCTACTGATATTGATGCCGCCAAGAAGGTGGCCAATAAGGCAACTAAGGCCAAAAAAGCAGTTCCAAAAGCAAAAACGACCTCAAAAAAATCCAAGAGTAATGCTAAGGCCAAATCAAAGTCCAAATCAAAGTCTAAGGCTAAATCAGCAAAGAAAACCACAACTGGCGGCAAAAAGAAGACTACTACTAAGGCTAAACCGAAGCCAAAAGCGACTAAGAAACAAAAGACTACGCTCAAAGTTAGTAATCAAATTCCGAAAGAGCGCCGCGCTACCATTGAAAAATCACTATCCAAGGCAAAGAGAAGAAAACGCCAAGATTGGGACCGCGCTAAAGGAGCAAAACAACATCGTATCGCAAATAAGAGAGTAAAACCCAACACAATTCGCAGAATTTCAATGCCACTTCTTGATGTAAATCTTGGTGAGAGTTGGGATACTCCAATCACAGTCATTCATGGTGCTCGTCCAGGGCCAGTAGTAACAGTTACAGGTGCTATTCATGGAGATGAATTGGTTGGGCCACTTGCTTGTAGCATGTTGTGTCAAGAATCTATGACGGGGCCAGGTCGAGCCTTAGATCCAGCAGCAATGGCTGGCACAATTCGTATTGTTCCAGTTCTAAATCCCCCTGGGTTTAGGAGACATAGTCGATATTTCCCAGATGGCCGCGACCTCAATCGTCAATTTCCGGGTACTGTTGAGGGTAATACTACCAGCCGAGTTGCTGACAAAATTTGGGAGAATCTCATCATCTCGACTGATTACTTACTTGACCTTCATTCAGCCGCAAGAGGTAGGACAAATTTGCCCCAAGTGAGAGCAAATCTCGCTCATTCTGAGAGTAATAGGGTTGCTAGGGCATTCGGTGTTGAAGTGGTCCTTGATTCAAAAGGGCCTCGAGGTACACTTAGGAGAAATGCCACAGAAGAAGGAATCGGAGCCATCACTTACGAAGGTGGTGGCGCTACTTTGACTGATCATGAAGCAGTAAAGGTAGCAGTGTACGGGGTACTCAATGTACTACGCTCACTGAAGGTAATTCCCGGTTACCCAAATCGCCCACGTTTCCGCTTACTCGCTTCGGGTTCAACATGGATTCGCTCCGAGGAAGGCGGTCTTGTTGACATGTTTGTTCAATCCGGTTCATTTGTTGAGAAAGGTGACATCATTGGGAGAATAGTTGACCCACATAAGCCGGGTATGAGTGCTGATATATTGTCACCCGAACGCGGACTTTTGATTTGTTCAGCAACTAATCCATTCGTAACTGCTGGAACCCCAGTTGGTCATTTACTGCCGATTTCTAGAGGTGTGAGATTAGTAAAAAGCCAACTTGATGATAAAAATCGCCACCCTGTGCCTTTTAAGTGGAATTGGTTTTCCTGTGATGGTGAATCTAATCA
>JACNFL010000255.1 GCA_014384685.1 Methanobacteriota archaeon | reverse complement strand
GGCTAGCGGTTTCTTCACCCACTCCTCTAGCCATCAAGCAGATTAGTGCTTCCATCCCTCTTTGACGGACAATGTGGGCATTTTTCTCCATCCTAGCCTGTACAGTTTGGTCTTCTGAAGCAACCCAACCCGCCAGCATTTCTTCTAATCCTTCACGGGTTGCTGCAAGCATCGTTCCACCACATTCACAGTGTGTGTGCTTAGCACCATACATGGCTACGCGCATTCGCATACGGGAGCCGCAAGCCAAACAGATTAGGACGGCTCTTTCATTCACTAGACGCTCTTCTAAGCGCACCCTGACCTCAGCATCTGACCAATTTGGTAGTAGCAAGTCTTTCTCACTTCGGGGAGAGATTCCGAGTGCTCCAGACGCGGTTTGTTCTATTCGTACGGCACCTGCTTGAATCGCTTCTAGCAGCGCTACCGTGCCATCAATATCCATTTGATCATGGAATAGTTTATCCAAAGCCTCGTCAAGAACAACCGTACCGCGATAGCGATTAATGATTCCTTGGAGATTAACACGGCGTGGGTCAATACCTCGTTGTAATATCCCAAAAGTCTTGCACACTTGTACTAAGCGAGCACGTAGTTTCCTTCCATTAGGAATTGTCATCCGCATAATATCTCGTAAAGCCTCAGGTGGGGTCTCTGTGAGCCAAGTAACCATTGAATCTGCAGTTAATGCTGGAACCTGTAGTGAAATCCGGTAAGGGTCAATGATGGCTCGTCCACTTTTCCCATCGATAGTAGATGCCATCGCTTGCAAAAAATGTGCCAGGGCAGCATTCACTTTATTCCCGTGACAGCAGTTTAGGACTAGAGCATCTCGACGCGCTTCAATAGTGAGAAGTCTAGCATTCGGTATGCATCCCGTTGCATCCAAATGTTCTCCAACACTTGTTGTAAGAGTACCAAGAGAATAGTCAGATATGGGGTATTGTGAGAGTTGGTGTTTTTTGGGTAGTTCCTCAAGCCAAGCATTGACCTTTGCACCAAAATTCTCATCCTTTGGATATTCCACATCCCATCCGTGGTCCTCTGCGATAATCATTCTGAGGTTGCCTACTTCACGAGCAATATCTGCCGGTACTGCAGGTAGTTCACCAGCCCATACAGGGGCTGTACTAATGTCAGAGACAGGAGCGACCAATAACTCGCTTTTCTCTGGGTCGGCATCAATGATTTGCCATGTTCTTCCAGCCATCACAAATCGCCGTGGTGACCCATCTTCTTCACCACCTGATGAATCCAAAGACAAAACAAAGGTTTCATCCACATTTCCTAAAGCTCTGCGTGTAACAGAATCACGCACTGAGTAACGAGTCTCGTCAGCGATCATAGAGAGATGATTTAGCATGTAATGGCGGCTTCGTGAGCCAGGGGAGAACCAACCGTTCTTGAGGTTCTTTGGAAGGGTGGAGCGCAAAGCCTTCGACCAAGTCTCTCGCTGTTCCTCAGTGATACCTTCGAGTTCCTCACGTTTGGGTCTTTTTTCAGGTAAATCTTTGTTTTTCTCCGCTGCATTTTCCCATATAATTGGTGGCCAATCAATAGGGTCTGAGTTGACTGGTTTTTCAACGAGTTTCAGTAATCTTCTATCGTCAAGGATAGCGATTATTTCGTTAACTTCGCTATCCGTAATATCTGAGAAAATAGGCGCCCTGCGAAGTAAGGTTGCTGCTGATGAAAGCGGAATTACTTTTTCAGCAATCGCAGTTAAAATTAGTTGGTTAGCAACTACTGAGAGTGGTTTTCTACGCCATTCAACTCCTTCGAGTTCGCTAGCCATCGCCCGCCTTGTAATTACAGCAGATTCGGCGATGTCATCATTTTCCCAGCATAGTAACATGCCTCTTGATGTCCCTCCCAAAACATGCTCAGCCCTGCCAACCCTTTGCAGGAGCCGATCTACAGCACGTGGTGACTGAACTTGATGCACCTGTTTGATTGAGCCAACATCAATTCCTAATTCAAGACTTGAAGTGCAGACAAGTCCGTGCAGGTTTCCTTTTTGTAATTCTGATTCCATTTCTTGCCGTGTTTCGGCTGCTAATGAACCATGATGAACCCCTATATTCAACTCATCATCGAGTTTACTTATTCTTTGAGCAACTGTTTCAGCAGCGTTTCTAGAGTTTACGAATATCAAGCAGGGGGCACTTTCCCTAACTTTTGATGCTAAGCAACGAAGAGCTGCAAGCCCCCTTGGTGAAACATGTAGTTCCAGTGATAGCGCACGGTCATCTGCGGTAGTTGGTTCAGTTACAACCTGTAGTTCAGCCGGACGCGGAGCGGGTGCGTTGATTGGGGTGGTAGTTGGTGAGAGCCAACCAGCCATTTCATCAGGATTTCCTACGGTTGCAGATAATCCAATTCGTTGAACTCGTCGGCCACATAATTCATCTATTCTCTCAAGAGCAACAGTCAATTGTGCGCCCCTTTCAGAAGCCGCTAAATCGTGTACCTCGTCAATCACAACCGCTTGAAGGTTACTCATTCCTTCTCGCAGCCGACTGCCGAATAACAATAATTGACAGGTTTCTGGAGTCGTAACAAGAAGGTGGGGAGGGTTACGGGATTGTTTTGTTCTTTGTGATTGGGTTGTATCTCCGTGTCGCACATCAGAGCGTAATCCACATGCCTGAGATAATGACTCAATTCTCCGATCAATGTCTCGATTCAACGCACGAAGTGGGGTGATGTACAGAATGCACATAGGTTGCCATTTGTCTGTGATTGCTTTGGATAGTAGTGGCATAACTGCTGCTTCGGTTTTACCGCTTCCAGTGGGGGCGATTAGTAAGTGGTCAGAGCCATCAAGAATCTGCTTTTGTGACGCTGCTTGAATTGGTGTCGGACTCCAACCTCTATCGTCAACGAGTTGAGCGAGTGAATCTGTAAGTGCACTGAAATCAGACACCAAATAACCCACCCTCTCAAGAGAGGGGGAAAGCCTGAGTGTGAAAAGGGCGCCGGCTATCAGTAGTCGTCATCTTCGTCATCATAATCGTCATCATCATAATCTTCATCATAATCATCTTCTTCATCAAATAAGTGTTCATCATCAAACAATTCAGAACGATTGGTGAGAGCCCCCTTCATGCTGACATATGCAACAACAGGTAAAACAATCATAGCAATAATGATTCCAATTACAGCGAGTAGATTTTGGCGAGCTCCTTCAACCCAACCCATACCAAATGCGTAATCTACAGAAACCCCTACACTAGCACTATTATCGGATTCATCAACTTCAATAATTTCATTTTCTGTATCAACGATTACAATGACTCTGTCAACGCCTTTCTCAGCAACCCAAGTTGCAGAAATAGGGATGGATTCATCAGCGATGCCATTCAGTTTTTGGGTCGCAAATGGTTTTTCAGAATCACCGGAATAGAACCCAACAACAAATCCAGTATTGGTTGTGCCACCGAGATTTGAAATCCATGCAGTAATCTCCACTTTGTCACCGTTAGCAACAATTTCACGATCAGCTGAAATACGTTCTACAGTCAATTGTGCTCCAAGTGCACCAAACCGTATCCATTGAAGTTCATGGTCACCATTTAGGTCAACAGGTTCTCTCACAGGGTCACTCTTTGAGTTTCCTTCAGTTGCTAATGGGTTACCAGCAGCGTCCCAACCTTCAATCCAGAATCCAACTTCATAATCCTGAAGTGGTGGATTCATTCCGTCGCCAATCAAGTCAACAGTACCTGTCCAAGTGATTGCTTGCCCTTCCTGGAGCATTCCTAGCAGTGAGGAACCTGAGGAAATTTGGCGTTGATTTTCATCACGCATTAACCAATGTACCCACTGCGGGCTTCCAGATAAGTCAGCATCTTCCCAACCAATGAACTCAACAGGTACCTCAGTAAGTGCAGAACTGTTGGCGATATCAATTACATCAATCGGTGATAGCCTTTCAAGAACTCTAGGTGGTGCGTGGTCAACCTTAACTTGGAGAGTTGTTGAAACAGTATCGCGAGTCATGTCCTCACCTCTTCCTGGAATATTTCTAACTCCTGCAAGGAAGGTTCTAGTCTCGCTAGAAGCGAGTGTGGGAGCAGCACCAAGAGGGACTTCTAAACTAAATCCTCCTTCATCAGTTAGGCTACCATCCGACCAGTATT
>JACNFL010000251.1 GCA_014384685.1 Methanobacteriota archaeon | reverse complement strand
AGTGCAAGTTTTACGCCAAACCAATCAATCATTGAAATAGCAATCATTGAAATAGGGTGACAAATCGCCCACCTTGCCGCTTAAGGAAGGGGGGAGAAAGAGACATGGAGAATGACACAAGAACAACCGTTCAAATCGCAGATGCTTCGGGGCATGCTGAGATGGAGCTAACCAAGGCTGAGACAATGGATGTAATCGCACAGAACCAAGGTGCATGGATATTCGCAGGAAACCAGCTAGTACAGCCGGCTGCCCTCGAACAAGCAAACTGGGCTGATGTAGGCACTGTACGGGTGATGCCACCAATGGTTGGGGGACAAATCTGAACACTAACAAGACAAGCTA
Source organism: Methanobacteriota archaeon (assembly GCA_014384685.1). Next base: position 3,814 of record JACNFL010000251.1, on the reverse strand, counting down.
ACACGTTGGGTCGGGGGTGAAAGTCCCCGGCCCAGCACTAACAATTACCAATTTTAATCGAGGCGAACCGCTGATAAAGGGGCAGTAGGTCGGCGAGTCGCTAAGGAGGACTTGAGTATGTCAAAAGGGACGTCACACCATCTTCGCGAAACTTGGAAAAGGCCGAAGGATAACCTTCCTTCGGACTACCGTCGTGAGCGCATGACACAATGGCGCCAAGAGCCTGTTTTCCAGAGAATCCCTAAGCCAACTCGTATTGATGCTGCTCGCCGTGTAGGATACCGCGCAAAGCAAGGAATCACAGTTGTCCGCACCCGAATACGCCGAGGTGGCCTGCGTAAGTCTAAGATTAATGCAAAGCGTAAGCCGTCAAAGATGGGTATGCGCAAAATAACCATGGCAAAATCAACTCAGCGATTGGCTGAGGAGCGTGTTGGAAAGAAGTATCCAAATATGGAAGTCTTGAACTCGTATTGGGTTGGTCAAGATGGTAAGCAAAAATTCTTTGAAGTTATTCTAGTGGATCCTAACCACCCTGTAATCAAAGCTGACAAGCAGTTGAGTTGGGTTGGCAACAGCCGACACCGTGGGCGAGCCCACCGTGGTAAGACCAGTGCTGGTAAGCGAGGTCGCGGGTTATACAACAAAGGTAAGGGTGCAGAGAAATTACGCCCAAGTTTGAAGGCTAACCTAAACCGTGGCAAATAACTGAGTTTGACTTAACTCAGCGACAACTTTGATTGACCTTGACCATTCGTTGTGTTACAATGGCGGAGGCATTAGTCACGACTTTGCGTGGACTTCCTGTATTTCTTCCCGATGGAAGAAGACTTGGAATTGTTCATGATACTGTCATCGAAGTAGACCATTGGTCAACTTCTCACCTCTTTATCGTAGATTGTCCAGAGGAATTAGTTGCCGGAGGAGTCCATGTTGCAGTGCCTTGGCATTGGGTTAGGGGCATTGAAGATGTGGTAATTCTTCGCTGGTTTCCACCTACACCCATTCCTGAAGACCCCGTGAACCATTGATGAGGGGTGAGCCCCTCGGAGAGTCCGGTCACCATGTTTGAACTGCACGTGTTGGGTACTTCGTCGGCCCGTTTTTCACACGACCGAGCAGTTTCGGGGTCGTTTCTGATGACTCCTGGTGGTGCAGTTTTGATAGATTGTGGGGAAGGGATGCAAAAACGCCTTCTTGACCAAAATAAAGCTTTGAAGAAAAGTGGTTTGCAGATTCGTAGTCGGATGGCTAAAGTCCGTGCAATTTTATTCACTCATGGTCATCTTGACCATTGTTGGGGCTTGTTGCCGATGTTGCATACAATGTCATTGGATGGACGTACTGAACCACTTACAATCATCGCCCCGACCAGTCAGAAGGCTGTTGCGTGGGCGCTAAAAAATCCGGGTGATTCACCACCCGCTGAGAGTGGCGTTGATTCAACAGATCTAGCAATTCTATTCCAACAATGGCAATCTCTTGGCTCAAAAGACGATGATTTTGGTTTCAAGATTGATTGGGTGTTGTTGCCAATTGAACAGCATTCTCCCTTCATTTCTCCAATTCAACCCCTTGATGGCGTTGAATTAATGATAGTTCCTACTGAGCATGGGATTCCATCATGTGGTTGGCAAATCACGACTAATCCTGCGATGGGGAAATTTGACCGCGCTAAAGCAGATTCGCTTTCTTTAATAACTGAACAAGTTGCTACGCTTGCTGGCGGCGAAGATATTACGACAGATTCAGGGACACTCATGGCTAAAGATTTCCGTGGTGAAGTGAAACCTAGACGTTCACTTCTAATTTCAGGAGACACGATTGGAGATGTGCAAGCATTTGGAGAACTCACAACTCCTCCGGATTTACTGTTGCACGAGGCTACTTTCTTAGAGTATAAGTCAGAAAAGGCAAAAATGTACAATCATTCAACAACACACGATGCGGCGCGGCATGCTAAAGTTTCAGGTTGTCAAGTGTTAGCATTGACTCATTACAGCTCAAGTGTTGACGACATAACTGTTGTTCAAAATGAAGCCCAAGAGTTGCATAAAAGGTCAATTGCATGCAATGATGGAGATGTTTTTACCATTTCACGTGACGGGGAAATCACTGTTCATAGGCGTTGCGAAGAATGGAAAAATTTCTCTCTTTGAGGGTTTGATGTGGTTACACCCGAAGGGTGAACTATTGAAAGGGAGAACATCGGCACAACTTATGATGCGTTGGAGCGTTGCGGTCTCAGTTGCCCTTTTGATGCTACTTGGCAGCATGGTTCCAGCAATGATTTCAAATGGCCTTGATTTGAATAATATCAATCAGCAAGCAGGGGCTAAAGATCCACCGTGTCCAGCAACCAATGTCAGCAACCTTCCACCGATGGTAACTCTCGCTGATCAAACATGTTTGCAAGTATCATTAGGTACTCTAGCACCTGGAAGTTTAGTTTCAATTGAAGCAACGGTAACAAGTAATTCAGCTGACTTACTGTTCTTCGCTGCAAATTCAGTTGGTACATATCTCAATGACCAATCATACAGAACTTCATCAATTTGGGAGGCTGATGCATCGGTAGAGTCACTTTCAGGTGATGCTGAATGGCATTGGGAAGTTCCAACGGACCGTTCGGAAACAGCATGGTTTCTGATTCTTGACAATCTTGCACATTCAGGAGACCAAGGTAATGGTGGACAGGGTGGCGTTGATTCTAATATCACAATTTCAGTGACTTTCCCAACCATGTCATACTGGACTCTAATTGATTCACTACAAGTTCTTGCACCGGGTAGTCATGTTGCTCTTCTTGGCCCATCCGAACTAACTCTAGACGCAGGTACTCAAGTCTCAATAACTGCTCTACCTCTCTCAGGTGTGGGTGATTTATTCATCCTAACCGAGTCTCAGAAAGATACCTACTTGTTGGGAGGTGGTGGTTCTTTTTGGGTGCCTGGAACTCAAATGCTTTCGATAACAACAGCAACTTCGCAACCTTGGACAGTTCCATCTGATTTAGCAGGGCAGCCTCTCTATTTGTTTTTGGATAATGAAGCAGGTCCAACAGGTGGTGGCGATGGTTTGTCACCTTTGAGAATTACAGTCAGCGTCACATTATTGCCGGTATTGAACCCGGTAATATCTAGCGCGGATGATTTGACTGATGTTGATGTAAAAGAACTGATTAGTTTTGATGTTGAATCCACTCCGAATCTTTCACAGCAGGCTGATTTGAGTCAAACTGAATGGGATTTTGATGGCGATGGGTCCATAGATGCAACCGGAGAATCAGTTACAACATTTTTTTCAAGCCCTGGCAATCGTTCAGTTAAAGCGATAATTATCGGACCTGATGGCAGAAGTAGTAGCAACACAATCCCAGTATCTGTGATAGATTCTTCAAACCCCAATTCTTCAATTCTTGGTTCTGATACTTGGCAGAGGGATGTTGACGCAAGTTTCACATTAACATCAACATCAGTTGATAATTGGCAAGTTGTTAGAGAAGAATGGAGAGTTGATGGAACCCTAATATCCTCTTTTACAAATTCACTACCTTCATCCTTTACACACGCAATTAACACCACGGGCGAACATATTGTTGAGTTAACTGCAGTTGATGGGGCTAACAATATTGATGCCACAGTTGTAACAATTATTGTGAGAGATGGTACAAAACCAGTAGTAGGTGATATTGTAGCTATTGATACAGTGATGGCTGGTACTTCAATGACTTTCAGTGTAAATGCAAGCGACCCCGAATCAGACCAGTTGGCATATGCTTGGGATTTTGATAAAGAGGTTGATTCTGACGGGG
>JACNFL010000239.1 GCA_014384685.1 Methanobacteriota archaeon | reverse complement strand
CCGTGCTCAATGGCGGGGCACCAGGGGTTGACAATGATATGGCAACTCTAGTGACGCAAGATGACTTGCCAACCTCAATATCACAGCCCTCAATATCTCTTGATAGATGGGGCAATAATCTACTGGTTGGCCAAATTCATGAATTCTCATTTTCACTTATTGATGATAATGGAATAGGTTCCATTGACAACATTTCAATTGCTTTGGCGCCGGGTGATTCTCGAGGTGATATCTGGCTCGACCCTCTCTCAAGAGAATTATCTGTAAATGATAATTCTCCAATTCATCCAGTTGGACTAGTTATTGACGAACTAGCCGCTGGCTCTTACAAGGTAAAAATTCAGTTCCGCTTGGGTGTTGACTCACCTCAATCATGGAATACTTCAACCCAAAAACCCAGTGTAATAGTAACTGAGCATGGTCAAGTGCTAGAACTTGGAAGCAATTCACTTTCTCATCTTGAATGGACAGTTGATGGGCGTGTCAATCTGATGTTGTTAAGTGCCGATGACCTTTCACCACCTCATAGTGAATTATTTGGAAATACATTATATCTTCAACCCGATGATAGATTCAATTTCTCAGGTCAATTACATCATCCGGCAAATGGATTAAATGTGATACTGGATGGTGATTGGCAAGTTAATTTTAGCATGGATGATAATCAAAATAATGCTGAAAATTGGTATACCATTCTTTCCGATTCATCTTCGTTTATGGCTACTTCTGAAATCCCACAATCTAGATGGAATCACGGGTCGGCAACGGTACAAGCAACAATAGTTGGAGGTGTTCAAACAATTCCAATTACCGATATGAAACTACATATCGTAATTGATTCAACGCCGCCTCAATTGGATTTCCCTGTAACTACACTTAGTACCATCAACTCAAACCAAATGATGCAACAATTAGTGACTATACGAGTAAATGAAGCAGGGGGGATGGGACAAAATCCTCTAGAGTTGCACTGGTCATTTAGAAGGCATGGCGTGGAAATTTCAAATATGCACGGAGCTGCACAATTACCTCTAGCAACTGATGCAGAAGGATTGTGGACATATTCAACGAGGATAGATTTTGATGTCAATTCAGATCTTCTTCTTCCAGGGGATGATTTGGTGATATGGGTGGTTGGGGCAGACTTAGCTGGCCATCCATTAGAAGGTATAGGTACTGAAGGAAATAGTAAAATGACTCAATTACGTGTCATATATTTCCAGCCGGTACTTTCAGAATTAACTGTAAGCCCATATCAGCCGACCATTGAATCGGTATTCACGATTGATGGCAGAATTTTGAACGAAGGAAATGATATGGGTGTTGTCAAAGTTGGATTGTGGGCTTGGCAATCTAGTGGCAGTGGGGGACGTTACCACATTCTTAATGAGACAAATTTGACGCTTTTACCCCAACAACATGCGTTTTTCACATTTTCACAAGAGGCTTGGGATTCTGGTGATTTACAGTTATACATTGCCATTAATGATGATGATACAAATCTCACAAGTGTCCCTGTTGGTCTTGTTCGTGAGCAAACTACAGGTGAGATTTTATGGCAAAATATAGATTCTCCTGCCGCAGTTGGTCTAATGATATTACTAATATCTGTAGTGTTAATGGTTGTGACTGCAGCGATTAGACGCAGTGATGAAGAATGGGATGACATGGATGAAGAAGAAATCCCGCCACCTCCTCCATGGGCCCCCGATGAATGGCCAGAAGGAGCGGGCCCTCCACCCGAAATCCTAACTCAGAGTACATCACTCCTTGAGGAAGAATGACAAAGGGAAGCATCCACCGAGTTTCAACGCAGGGGTACCCGAGCGGTCAAAGGGGGTGGGCTCAAGATCCACTGCTTAGTGCTTCGCAGGTTCGAATCCTGCTCCCTGCACCAAAACCATTTTTCCACTAGATGAGCAATAACAAAGGGCGTTAAGTTTGACAAATTTTCCAATATAAAAATCATTTTTTCAATTGAAAAATCAACAGTTACTCAAACATCTTGATTGAGGCACACATTCAAACAGGGGAAGCAAGAGGTTGGGTTATGCGCAAGCGAGAGGATGAATCGGAGGGATTCATCTTTTTCGAAGATGATGATGAAGATGAGTTGCTAGCATCTGAGGAGAAAATCATCAAAGATGAATCTATTGAAAGTAAGGATTCACAAGTGGAATCTAGTGAATTAGTTTCATTTCAGAAAGACCAAATTATTCCCCTTCAAGATATCTTACCAAAAAGAGATGACGAGTATTTTTCCGCTGAATTAGTGACCGATGGCATTCATAATTTTGAATGGCCAATCAAAGGAATGGATTGCCCTGATTGTGCAATGAAAGCAAGTTCTGCCACAAATAAAAATCCTGCAGTTGCCTCTTGTAAGATAAGCCCCGCAGATGGGATGGTTCGTCTTGGAATTGATCTTGGAAAGGGAGATCTTGCCAAAGCCAATCGTATATTGTCAAGCTTAGGGCATGAGCCCGATGTTGATTGGTTTAGGCTCTCTGGGGTAACTGTTGAATCGGTCATGAAGCGGCAGCACTGTGACCGAACTTCGCTAAAGCGCCTTCTTCTATCTGCCCCAGGGATACTTGATGTGCGCTTAGAAGAAAAGGATATTCTGATACGCCGTCCACCAACTATGCTGCCACTAACTCGTCAAGAACATGAACTTGCACTTGAGAGGATGACTGGCAAGAGTGTCAAGTTGGTAAAAGGTGACGTAGTAGGTCTTTCAACAGAACATTGGCGATTAATTGGTGCTTCTATTGCCTTAGTTCTATTACCTATAATTGTCCTTTTACAAGCATTTTCGATGCCAACAATTGTTATTGCTGGAATTGGGATTGTAGGAACAATTGTCGGTGGTTACCGAATGTTTATGGAAGCCATTGCAAGTATCCGTAATCGTGTTCTTGGTTTTCAAATACTTACAACCATGGCAGTTCTTGGTGCAGCAATTTTACAGCACTGGCCTGAAGCATTAATGGTTGTATTACTTGAATCTGTAAGCGGCCATTTAGAATCATCAGCCCTCGTTAGGGCTAGAGATGCTATGCAGGGTGGATTAGACCGCCTACCTCGAGTCGCTAGAGTTGTTTCAGGGGACAAACCACGTTTGGGTACGGTCTCATCAACAACATTTAGCACAGGGATATCTCCTTTATCATCTCTAGAACCCTCACGTCCAGAACCTGAAGAAATCCCCATTGAACTTGTATTTCCTGGGACAATGGTTGAGGTCAGAAGTGGCGAGTTAATTCCTGTTGATGGAATTATCACAGAAGGTGTTGGACAAATTGATCGCGCACCATTGACAGGGGAAAGTGTGCCGATAAGGGTCGAAGAAGGGGAATTTGTAGAGGCAGGATTAGGTCTTCTTAGGGGCCCAATATTGATTGAAGTTTCAGCGGTTGGAGAAGATACGGCTCTTTCAAATCTGATTGACCGAGTACACACTTATCGAGATAAGCCACCGCGTCTACAATCTTCTGTTGAATTATTCACAAAATTTTGGGTACCTACAGTATTACTTGGTGGGTTCGGGGTTGCTCTCATCTATGGTGAATGGATGGTGATGTTGTTACTATGGGTTGTTGCTTGCCCGTGTGCTTTACTTCTAGCCGCACCAATTCCACACGCTACAGCTCTATCCACAGCCGCTCACCAAGGCGTCATCGCGCGTGGGGGCGATGTACTTGAGAGAGCAGCCAGAGTAGATCTAGCATTACTGGATAAGACAGGAACATTGACGAGTGGGGAACCTCGACTAAACTCATTAGTCCTAGCAGATGGTATTTCAATGCTAGAAGCGCTTTCACTTGCTGCTGGTTTGGAAGTACGTAGTAATCACCCATACGCGTCAACTATCATGTTGGCCGCTGAGAGTGAAGATGCAGAGCCAATTGAAGTGAAATCATTGGCTGATGGTGTAGCGGGTGTTAGTGGTAAAAGTGGTCGTTCAAAAGTCCGCCTTGGAAGCCAAGAGTGGCTAACTAGTGAAGGGATAAGCATTGCACAGCCCCTGCATGATGCTGCAAATGACGCGCGTACCGATGGTCTTGGTGTGTCAATTCTTTCAAAAAGTAACGATGCTATTGCAGTTTTTACTTTCATTAATGATGATCTAAGAGTTGGTGCAAAATCTTTAATCGATGATTTATCCGAAATTGGGATCTCTGTGGAATAGGTT
>JACNFL010000231.1 GCA_014384685.1 Methanobacteriota archaeon | reverse complement strand
ATTAGACGATGAAGATGATCCATTCGCCACGGACACTGGTGAAAAGAAGAAACGTAGGAAAAAGGCCGTTGTTGAGGATGAAGATGATGACTTTGATGATGATGACTTTGATGATGACTTCGACGATGATGATGGGGATGATTGGGGTGATGATGAAGAAGAAGAAGCCCCGAAGAAAAGGAAGCCGAAGAAGCGTAGACCATCATCTAAGAAAAAGCCAAAGCGCCGAGCTGTAAAACGCAGAAATTGAGATTTCTTAATTCTCATCAGTATTTGTCTTTTCAGCACGAACGATAGGAGTGGTAATGCGTGATGGCACAACTCGCATGGTGAGGTGAGGCTTTTGTTCGGCATGGATGACCCGGTCAAAGTTCTAAATCAGTTACGTAGTTATGTCGCTGATGGCCGCCTTGAAATCTCAGAAGTAATGGCCGAGGAATTAACATCTCTTCTGTTATCAGAAAAGAAGAGGACACTTCAGAGGCAGGAACTATTGGTACTTGCATTACGAGATCATGCTAACATTCTAGAAATTAGACAAAAGTGGAAATTGAGTATGAAAGCTGCCAAGACTTTGTCTAAAGAGTCGACTAAACTAAGCCAAATGCGTGCAAAGGAGGGCCTTAGTGGAGATGATGAGACTGTACTCAAAATTGAAGACTCAATGCAAATAGGGAGAATAAATTTACATCTTGGTAATTTGAGAAAGGCGTTGAATGGATTTTCTACAGCAGGAAAGAATGGTCACATTGAAGCTCATCTGCTCTCTGTAGAAGCATTTGAAAAATGCAAAGGTTCGCTCAAGAAAGCGACAAAAGCTGCAAAAAAATTGAACGATGCACTTGGCGAATGTGGACCTGTTAATCGAGAGAATGGTGAATTTATTCTCATTTCAAAAAATGGACTTACAACTTCTGTTGAAAAAGTTACCACCTCATTAGAACGTTGGATTCAACCTTCATTAGGATTGAAGCAAGATGTTGTGATTTCGTTAACCACCAGACTTCAATCATTACGCAAGCAAATCGCTTCAATTGAATCTGGAGAACAGGCTGCGAATGCTAAGCTACAAACAGCAATTGACTCACTACAACCTACTGTAGACTATCATGAATATTCACAATCAAGTCGCTAAATCAAGTTCTTTTCGGTGTTGGTTATCGCTTACCGAGGAAATCTTGCCACTCACGACAAGATGGGCACCATGTCCACAAATTTTCTTGATGCATCACCTCTTGAACGAATCCTCCACACTTTTTGCAAGGCAAATGCATAGTTGGGGATGGTGGTGTTGAAGGTGGGGCAAACGAACTGGGTTGAGCCATTGAATGGACCCCTTCTACAATCTTGTCCGTCTTACGATTATACCTTATTCCCATGACTGCTAGTACTGCTATTCCTGCAAGCATTACTGCAATTAATACATACCAGATTGCAGGGGTATCCGTTGATTCATCTTCAGGATTAATTTCATCGTTTCCTGTTTGATTAGATGTATCGTTTATTATTGAAGGACAACCTTGATTCGCAACCGACCCATGCTCGTTAGGACAATTATCTGCTGAATCGATTACACCATCACCATCAGAGTCAAGATTGTTATTGGTGTTATTCTCGGAGCCATTTTGGGTTGTATTTTCGCCACTAGAATGAACAATCCAAACCGATGTCCAATTGCGACTAATTGAATCGCCATCATCAGGAACTCCAGTTAATCTAAGATGAAGGAAATTATTTCCGGTCACCGGATTAACACTCAAATTCTCATTAACGGCACCGGTTGAAGTCCAAACTTGTATCGCTACATATTCCGAATCAATTGGGCTGGATGTCTCATTATTCAAAGCAAATTCTAACCGAATAATATCGGTATTATCAGCAGCTGAATCCCATGAGATATCTAGGTACCATATTGATGCATCGTTAGATACCAATATTGCTAAATTAACCGGCAACCAAAATGGTAACTCTTCATCACAGTTTTCACTATCTGTAGGATAGAGGTCAATTGCAAGGCCAGTTGCAGAACTGGTTGGGCAACCATCCCCATCTAAATCAGACCACGCCAGGTAATCCATTGGAAAGGCATCTCCTGCCTCAACTCGTAAACCAGCATTATCTAACGTGAAAGTGTAATTATCACCATAACCATCACCATCAAAATCATTGCATTGTGTAGGGTCTGAGATGAAGGCATCTCCTGCTTCATTTATCCGCATACCGTTGTCATCACCATAGGTGTAATTATCGCCACAACCATCTCCATCTAAATCACGATATTGAGATGCATCATTGATGAAAGCATCACCTGATTCACCAACCCTTAGACTATCATTACCAACAGTGAAGGAGTATTCATCACCATGACTATCTCCATCTGTATCATGCCATTGTGAAGGCATGTTAGGGAAAGCATCAGCGGCACCAAGGGGGTGAGCCAGCCAAGTAGCATCAGCATCACTGTAACCATCCCCATCACTATCTGGGCACCCATTTCTATCTTGGTAACTACTTCCCTGTGTGTTTAGGCAATGATCACCGTTGGGCTGAGTTTGGTCATCTCCCCAACCATCACCATCACTATCCTCATGCTGAGTTGGATCATTCGGGAAATCATCATCCACATCTACCCACCCATCGCCGTCCGCATCCTGTTTGAGCACTAGCATCGTACCAGTGTGATTCACCACAACCAAAGACTGGTCACTTGGAAATACATCCAAACCACGAGGAATATGGTTCATTTGATAGGAATTGACTAACGAATTATTTTGGATATCATAGAATTCTAACTGCCCTGTAAGTGAATTTTGGGCGTTACCAGTTCCGACTACAATCACACCATCATTGAGTAATTCGGCGAAGGCAAAGGGCTCTTCACCCAGTGTAATTTGTTGCATTTGAGATTGGCTTTGAATATCCCACATGATTAGTTGTTTATCCCAACCTGCAGTTACTAGCAAGTCAGCCCCTGGCATCCATTCAGTAACCCCAGCATACCCATTGTGTGAGTATGGTGAACCATCATCCATCCAATTCTGTGGGTTGGGGTCACTTGTATTCCACAATCTTACCCCACCAGTTTGACCAACTGAAGCCAAGATTGTGCCAAAATCATTGAAGGCCATTGTCCAATGAGATTCTGAATATTGCCATTCATTGAAGAATTGCCCAGACATTGGCTCAATTATAGCGACGTGCCCATCTAATGAGGTATTGAGGGTGTTAGATGACCAAGAGATTGCAGCATAATTACTGGTTTGATGCATGGCAATTCTACCAAAAGCACCTACCGTTTTGTGATCTCTTAGGTCAAATGTCCAAGACCATTTACTAAATTCATTACAAGCAATAATCACGCCATCACTGAAAGCTACTATTGCTTCATCATTAATCCAATCAACTGATTTGGCAAATGGAATTTCGTAAACAACCATGCCATACTCTGGATGGAAACACTGACGGTCAATTGAGCCATTAGAAGCGCGTACGGTTACTACGCCCGATGAATCTGCGATGGCAACTAAATCAAGAATGGGGTGAACTGCAATTTCTCTTACGTGTGCAGGACCTAATCTTCTGTAAGGTAGAATTTCAAAAGTAGTGACATCAATTGCCCAAATCTCAATAGCACCATCTCTACCAGCGGATGCCATCAATTGGTTTGCTGTAGTAGGTGCTGAAATTGAGGTTGTAGTTACCGCTGTGATGTCCTCAGGAATTGAAGTTGAACCGGACTTTACCGCATGCCATCCAAAATCTGTTTGAATTTGCCCTGCAGTATCAATAAATGATATTCTCCCCGGATCGAATAATCCGACTCCAAGATAAGAGCCATCTGGAAGCCATCTAAGACTACTGACGTTTTGTGGAATCGGTGAATACCAAAATACTGAGCCATCTACTTCAGCGTATGCAGTAGCAACACCTTCCCAAACATTTGGTTGGCTAGGTAGAGGGTGATTGTAAGCAATCGTATAACTACCCCCGCCTGGCTCCCAAGTTACTGCCCAAGCACTGGAATTATCACCACCAACAAAACGTTCCCATTGTAGCCCTCCTGTTGCAACATCAACACCGTACACAACATCTCGGTAGGTGACATTACCATCAGAATATGTGGTCAGATTTCGACCGATAGCGGCAACCATTGCCCCATTAGGTGAAATTGCACAATCTACCGACCAATACTGCGGGAAGA
>JACNFL010000253.1 GCA_014384685.1 Methanobacteriota archaeon | reverse complement strand
GATGGGTTCAGGGGTGCAATGGTTGTCACATCAATGACGCTTGGTGATCATGGTTTGATTGATGAAGAGAATTCATACAATGCATACTCTGTTCCAATTATCGGTAGTTGGCTATACTATCTATTTCTTCTTGGATCTATTGCAGGCGCTGCAGTACTTTTCTTTTTGACCAGTGGTTTGATTCGTCGAGGGGCTAAATTAAGCGCTCGGGAGTTGATGACTGAGGCACAAATGCTAGCTGCTAAGACTGTAAAGAAAGAAGTCAAACATGATATACACAGAGTAAAATCTGAGACCGGAGAAAAGAAGAAAATCAAGGCCGCCAAAGCACAGGTTAGAAAGGCTGAAAAATTGAGTGAAAAATCGAGTATTGAACTTGATGACTTTGATATTGATAGTGTTATGAGAGAAGGAAGTAGACCAAGTGCACATTCAGTTCGCTCATCTAGTAGTGCAGGGGTAATAGAAACTGAAGAATCAGTTGAGATGCAAGAACAAATGGATGAGGCTGATTCACTGCGTGATTTGCAAGACACCATCAAAGAACGTCAAATGGCAAGACTTGGAGGAAAAATGGAAGTTCCCGAGGGATTGCCAGATAAACCAGATTCTAAAATGTCAATGAGTCAGTCAGATGCTCCACAAGAAAAAACACAGACACGCAAGGTTCGCAAGACAAAGGCAGTCAAGAAAGAACCAGAACCCGAGCCGAAGCCTGAACCACCAACCAAGAGTGGTCCAGATATTGCTGATGACGAAGACTTCTCAGACTTTGCGCTTTGAGGATTTTTGACATAAAACAGAGTAGGAAAGACATACAACCTATCCCTCCAAAGGATTACTATGGGGGGGTATGAAGATGAGACCGTATTTGGCGGTTTTTTTAGAAATCACCCCAAAGAATCTCGAGCAATTATAGGGTCCTTAATGGGTTATTTTGTCGTCTTTGAAGTGTTTGGCGCTAATTGGTTCTTGGAACAGGCGCTAAATTGCGGCTTTTGGAATGGACCCCAATATTGCGGGGGTTCAGAGTGGTGGCTTCTACTCTATACTTTCATTCTTGGCTGCGTTCTGTCACCTGGAATAATTGGCGGGGTTTCACTGGGCCAAAAGTTATCATTTACCCAAATGTCAATCCCCGAACGAGATGGACTTGGAGGGCTTCTCACTGGTGGCCTATGGGGTGGATTAATTTGGGCAGTACTTTGGATGTGGAGTTTACCTCATGTTTGGGGAATAATGCCGTTTGAACATGGTTGGGGGTGGATATACTTGTGGATTTTCTTATTGCTTCCAATGGGAATGATGCCAGTATTTGGCATCTTTATTGATGTTAGTAATCGTATTAAAAATGCGGGGAAACAGGTGATTGAGGCAATGGAATTTGGCCAGAGGATTATCACATCTGGAATGAAAGGTAATGATGTTCGTACACTCCAAGAATTGCTCAATAAGGCAGGTGATTCAATTATTGTGGATGGGTCATTCGGTAATCAAACACACAATGCTGTAAGGAAATTCCAGACCGAAAATGGATTAGCTGTAGATGGAATAGTAGGACATATAACACAGGGGGCTTTGAAAGAACTCATGGAGGCTGAGTTGATTGATGATGATGGCCCTTCACTTACCCTTAGTCGGGAAGATTTCGGTTCCCACGAAAATATTGAAGTTGCCTTCAAGAACGGGCCTGGAAACCCAACTGATTGGATTGGGATTTACCAATTAAATCATCCAATAGATGAAGGGCATCATCATGGAAATTGGCTGTATGTAAACGGTGATAAAATTGCTGGGCATGGTTTTAGAGAGGGGCAAATAACCATCCCTCATAAGTTACAAGCAGGGAATTACAAGGCGGCTTTCCTTGCTAACAATGGTTACCAAGTACTCGCTACCAAGAATTTTGTGATTAGTCACGACCATCGCTCATTCAAAGAAGAAGCCGCTGATACTTCGGAAAAACTTGAGGCTGAAGTGACTGAAATTGAAGAATCAAAAGAGCAAGAAATTGTAGCCCTTGCTGAAGCGGTAGAGGAACTTTCAATAGATCCTAATTTTGATGGTGAGATTTCTAATCTTAGAATGTTAGCCGAAGAGGAAATGGAAGGGCAAATCAAAAATTTGCCTGCACCTATACAGAATAAGATTCGTGCTGGGTTTGCATCTAAGATGGATGCTGTTGAAGTAAAAGCACGAAGTAAAATTCCTGATGCCGCTAAGGTTGCTGCAGGAGTTGGGGTAGCGGCAGGAGCGGTCGGAGCCGCGGCTGGCTTGGCTGCAGTTGCTGGCGTATCTGAAAGAGCAGAAGTCATCATGGAAGATGGCGAAGTTGATCTTGATGAAATTCAAGACCAAGTGCGAGACCTTGTTGAAGGAATGGATATTGGTGAGCCTGAATTTGATGATGAAATGGAAGCATCTGAAGAAATCTCTGAACCTGAAGGTGTTGTTGAAGATGCACCTGTTGAGGAAATTCCGCAACCTGTAATTGAACCAATGAGTGATGAGCGAGGAAGCGAATTTGTTCTCTTAGCACAGCAAGTTAGGGGTGCACTCACCTCAACCGAACGAACAAAAATCGTAGCTCAAGATATGACGGGTGAATGGCCTGTGTCAGTAGTAATTAATCGAGTAAGTAGAACAATGGGTATTGGTCTTGCAGATGAATACAAAAACGGGAAAACACTTGAGGGGGTTATTGATGGAACTGATATTGCTGTCTCTGTTCTTGCCTCTGACAAAACACCAAACCTTGATGATTTAGAAGCGGGAATGACAATTTCTACCAACTGTGTTGTGAAGGAATACCGAGCAGTTTTGAAACGCTTTGAATTATTAGGATAGACAATTAACTGTCCCAAGGAACTTGCTTAGCACCTCTAATCCAGAGTTGCTTAGTGTGATACTCTAGAAGAGCAGGAGTTTGCAAGCATGGTTCTCCATCAGCCTGAACTATCAGTGGTGGTGAATGTGAGGCGTCACTTGGTTCTCCGTTTTCGTCAACAGAACGAATTTCTAAACGAGTGCATGGTTTGAACTCAATGCCCCATTTACCTACATGTTTTCCCTTCTTGAGTGGCCCCATTAACATCAGCATCTGAAGTTTTGAAAGCCCCCACGCATGACATAAGTGACCATGTTCAAGAATTGGTGAAGCACCTGGACAAACCTTGTATCCACCACCAAACATTTCACTGGTGGTGGCGGCTAACATTGAGAAATCAACGACTTCCGGCTCGTTATCATTGATTTTTACCCAAGCCTGTTTCTTTTTGCGCTTTAGAATCTCAGTTGCACCCAAGTAAGTATACTTAATCGCCCCTTTTATCCACTTTCCACGTGTCAATTTTGCTCGCGATGTTTCAGATGTAACCCCACAATCTGATTCTAAAAATACCCATCTTACTACTCTCCCTGGGATATCAGGCTCACCATCCCATGCCGGGTGATTCGTTGGGGAAGGATAACCGGATTCTTCTGGTGCTGGAACTGCTTGAAGTCGAAATGCACCTATCTGACGATTAGTTCCGTTGACTAGAATTTCTGCAATCTGTTTTGGTTTATTTAGAGGGATACAATGAGCACGGGCAACATCGTTGCCGGTACCAGCAGGAATGATTCCAAGCGGTATTGATGAACCTCTCAATCCTGATGCAACTTCGTGAACTGTTCCATCTCCTCCACATGCGACAATCAAGTCTAGATCTTCGCGGTCACGCAGGGAAAATGCAATTTCGGGGGCGTGACCGATTCTTTCAGTAAAATGGACTTCGCACTCAAATCCAGCCTCTTTCAAAACTGGTTCAGCAGCTTGCCAGCGCTTGAGAGCACGGCCATCGCGGCCGGCTGGATTTACGATGCAAGCAATTCGTGGCATGAAGGGCCATAAGGCCGCCAGCATTTCAAAGAATCCACTACAATTAGTTAGGCGAAGTCACAAATGGGCGGGGCTACTCGGGTGGACGAATGAGTGGCACGCAGTGGAGTGAGTTTGAGCGAGGCTGTATGGAGCAGGCTCTCAAAATTGCTAAACAAGGTGAAGGGCAAGTGTCACCAAATCCCCTAGTGGGGTGTGTTTTGGCTAGGGATGGCAAGATTATTGCCGAAGGTTGGCATGATCATCTCGGCGACCTTCATGCTGAGCAAGCAGCGATTGCTGATGCAGAGGCAAGAGGTGTAGCAACTCAAGGTGCAACCGCGTTTGTCACGCTT
>JACNFL010000215.1 GCA_014384685.1 Methanobacteriota archaeon | reverse complement strand
CTGCGGTACTAGCAATATTCAACCCAACTCGGCCTTCTAGCCCTGATTTAGTAGCGTAGTATTCAAGCCGGATGGGTAGACCGGCGACAACATGGGTGAGCAGGGCAAAGCGAAGCGGGGAATACCAGCTAAGGCTGATTTCAATGCTTGGTACCCAGCAATAGTGGAAATCGCTGACCTAGTGGATAAGAGATATCCAATCAAAGGAATGGATGTTTGGCGCCCATATGGTTGGAAGGCAATGAAGTACATTGATGCATTGACACATGCTGAAATGGAAAGAACTGGCCACGATGAAGTCAACTTTCCACTCTTGATACCGGAAGACCTTTTGGAAAAAGAAAACCACCTAGTGGCTAGATTACAAGCCGCACGTGAGGCTGGCATTGATGTCAGTGAACTTAGATTTGATGAGGAAGTAGAAGGTTTTAGCAAAGAAGTCTATTGGGTAAAGCACGCAGGTGATTCAGAACTAGATGTTCCAATGTTTCTAAGGCCTACTTCAGAAACAGCAATGTACACTTTGTTCCCATTATGGATTAGAAGTCATTCCGACTTACCATTAAAGACCTACCAAATCGTCAATACTTTCCGTTATGAGACAAAACAAACTCGAACTTTTATCAGAGTAAGGGAGATACACTTCTTTGAAGCACACACCGCCCACAAGGACGAGGATGATGCATCCGCTCAAATTCAAGAGGACCTTGAGATTGTAGACAATATTATGTCAGACCTATGTCTTCCGGTCATCATTTCAAAACGCCCTGTATGGGATACTTTCCCTGGTGCATGGTACACTATTGCAATTGATGTGATTATGCCTAACGGCAGAACACTTCAGGTTGCTTCTTGCCATCATTATCGCGATCAATGGGCCGAAGCTTTTGGAATAACGTACGAAGATGTTGATGGTAAACACAAAAATTGTCACCAGACTACATACGGAATGTCTGAAAGATTACTAGGAGCAGTTGTTGGCACCCATGGGGACGATAATGGCTTAATTTTCCCACCTAAATCTGCTCCAATTCATGTAGTTCTGATTCCTGTTGCAGCACACAAAAGTGAGGCAGTAATGGAAACTGTAATTTCTATAGCTGATAAACTTAGATCTTCTGGACTTCAGGTACACATTGATGACCGCGATAAAAGAGCAGGAAAGAAATTCTATGATTGGGAAATCAAAGGTGTCCCATTAAGATTAGAGATAGGCCCAAGGGATGTTGAAAATGGAACTGCATTTGCAGCCAGAAGAACTGGTGGGAAACAACCAATCAAAATAGAAGATATTGTTGCTGAAGTTTCCAATGAACTCAAAGCAATTGGATCTGAATTAGAGTCAAGAACATCATCAATTATGGATGGAATGGTGACTCCTATGGAATCCCTAGAGACTGAAATAGAAGACGGTATGATTTACGAAATAGCATTTGATGGAAGCGATGCTGATGCAGAAATTCTTGAAAAAACTACAGGATTAACAATACTTGGGGAATGTATTACTCCATTTGAAGATGAGAAAACTTGTATTGTTACTGGTAAAATGACAACAAAGAGAAATCATCTTGCACGAATGTATTGATAGACAGAATAAATTCTGTTTTACCTTTTCATATATGTCCAAAGTAATGCAATAATGCCTATGCCTATTACAGTCATATCTGGGATCCCTATACTCCCCTCTAAAACAGGTGGGGACCAACCCCATCCATCTCCAAGTTGACCGAGGCTTGCCCAATTCATTCGAGTGTGCCCATCTACTGGGCACCCTCCCCCTGTACAATTATTTCCTAAGAATGAAAGAAGGCCGAATAGGTTGGCAACACCCGCGGTTAAGATTGCTAAACTAATACCCAATCCGAATTTGCTCATCCCCGAATTTTCTGGTTGAGCAGGTGAAGAAGTAGGGGCCTCAAACGGTTCTATATCAGAATCAAAAGGAGGTATGACTTCTATCAATAAATCATCGCCATCATCATCAGAAAGACTTTCAGAAAGAGCGCGTTTTGACTCACCTCTAGATAGCCCCATTTTCTCAAGGAACTCCTCACCGTATATTCTCTCGGCTAATTTAGCAAGAATGGGGTCCTCTTCTAGCGCATCAGGGCCTAATTCGCCATCTAGCAACTTCTTCAATTTTTCAGAATTGTCACTCATGGATTCCGCTCCTACCCTAGTGGAAATGCTATTTGTTCATCAAAGCATTGATTGAACAATTTTTGAAATAACTACCTATTTACGTTGTATTACTCGTTGTGCTGCTGCAACAATATGGCTCATTCCCATTGAAAATTCTTCCAACAATTCATCGCCATCGCCTGATTGCCCAAAGTGATCAGATACCCCTACTCTTTCTAGTGGTGCAGGGCAATTTTCAACTAAATGTTCAGCGACTGCCCCACCAAGACCGCCAATAACTGAGTGGTCTTCAGCGGTAACAAAACAACCACATTGTTCTGCTAGTGATGAAATTAATGTGCCATCTAGTGGTTTTATTGTATGCATATCAACTACTGTTGCATTTATTCCACTGTTGGAAAGCGATTCAGCAGCTTCAAGTGCCTTCGAAACCATAACACCACAAGCAATAATCGCGACATCTCCTCCTTCTACTAGGATTGCTCCTTTGCCTATTTGTAATTTTGACGCTGCCTCTTCATCATAAATCACAGGTGTTTTGTTTCTGGCTGTACGTGTATAGGAGGGTGAATTGGTATTTGCTAATTGAATTGTCAACTGTTCTGTACTGTTGAAATCACTTGGATGTAATACGACCATATTTGGTAAACTACGATAGATAGCGAGATCTTCAATAGATTGTGCTGATGAACCATCAGTCCCAGTGTGTATTCCACCGTGACTTCCGCAAATATGAACGGGAATATTTGGTCTAGCAATGCCATTGCGTATTTGTTCAAACGCCCTTTCAGTAAATATTGCAAATGTTGAGGCGAACGGTTTGTATCCACTTGTTGCTAAACCTGCTGAAACTAACATCATATTCTGTTCTGCAATTCCCAACGATATCGTTCTCTCAGGGTGTAACTTTCGGAAGTTCTGACTTTTCGTTGATTTACCTAAATCAGCTTCAACCACAATAATTTCTGGGTCCGAAGCAAGTTTAACCAACGCCGACCCATAACCATCTCTTGAAGCAACTAATGTCATTCTAATTCCTCCATGGCAATCAGAAGTTGTTCATCGTTTGGAGCAGCTCCATGGAATGATGGGTTATCTTCCATGAAAGATACACCTTTGCCTTTGATTGTATGTGCAACAACTACTGCAGGCCCGTCTGTAATGGAGTCCATCCATTCAATCGCCTCCACTAGTGCATTCATATCATGGCCATCACATTCACGTACAGCCCAACCAAATCCAGCCCATTTTTCAGCAACATCAAACATTCTCATCTGATTTTCACAAAAGTCGTCGTTCTGAATTCGGTTTCTATCGACGAACACTTTGAGGTTACCAACTTCGTGATGTACTGCAGCCATAGCTGCCTCCCAAACCTGTCCTTCCTGTAATTCTCCATCGCCTAACATCACATACGAAGTGCGAGTTGAACCGTCTAGAGTGGCCGCAAGTGCGGTTCCTAGGCCAAATGAAAGTCCCATTCCTAGGCTGCCTGCAGAAAAGTCAACCCCTGGAGTCCATTTCATATCTACATGACCTTGACAAACCCCGCCCTTGACACGGAATGTAGTCAAATCTTCACTGGAGAGGAAACCCATTTCATGTAAAATAGCGTATACGGCAGGAGATGCATGCCCCTTGCTCATAATGAATCGGTCTCTTTCAGGATCATCTGGATTAGAGGGGTCAACATTCAATCTTGTCTTGTATAATGCTACAAGCATATCAATTGCTGAAAGCGAGCCACCAGGGTGCCCTGCATTAGCGCGGTGAACCATCTGAACTATGTTTCTTCGACATTTTTTGGCGGTTTCGAGAAGTTCGGCGATAGACGAATAATCTTCTTTCCTCTCATTTTCTGTACTCATCACAGTTGTTCCCCATCGGGGTTGCATTTCCGTAAGCCTTTGATGGTTTCTAATCTGAAAGGAAATTAGAGAATCAAGGAACCATCACTTTGTTAATTAATCTACGAGCCCCATCTACGATTACAGCACCCCAATTAAACAGTAACGAGAATGGTCTCTTAGATGGGGGTAGGCTTCTAGTTACAAGCCAAGTAAATACTCCAAAGAACCA
>JACNFL010000249.1 GCA_014384685.1 Methanobacteriota archaeon | reverse complement strand
CTGCCACTGAGTGGAATCTAAGATGAAGGAATCAGATGAATTGCCATTAGGATTATCCCCGTATCCATCACCATCACTATCCTTCCATTGGGTTGAATCATTGGTAAATGCATCTGGGCTAGACCCATTGGGATTATCTCCGTATCCATCACCATCACTATCCTCCCATTGAGTTGAATCATTGGTGAATGCATCTGGAGAAGCACCATACAGATTATCACCGTATCCATCACCATCAGCATCTAATGTTTGTGTAGAGTCTTCAGGAAAAGCATCATCTGCATCTGCCCAACCATCTAAATCAGTATCTCTGATCGAATCTAATGGAGAATAAACCGGTGACAAAAACAAGAAACCGGTACTTCCTAGAATTAACAGTATAACAACTGCAATGGATGAGATAATTATTTTTTTACTAGTATCTCCGACAGATGAGGTCATTATGTTTTTATTACTTGATTTGGAATTAGATAGTGTTGTAAATTGAGGTGCTGGATTACTTATTGATTGAGCAGCTTGCTGAACCTCTTCGTAACTAAGTTGGCCATCTTGATTGAGATCAAAATGTGCTGATGTTTGTTGTAATTCTTGTTTGGGCACCGAGTATTCTTGCGATACAGCCTCAATTATTGGAGCCGCTTCAGATACTGCTTGAGGTTCAGTCTTGGGTGGCGCAGGAATCCATTCAGATCCATTCCACAACCATTTACCATCAGGACTTATTGTATGTTGGCTCACGGCCAGTGCTTTAATTGAAATTATTTAGGTTTTACCGTGATTTGAAAAACACTAACTAATCCTTGTGCGTACGGTCACAGTTAGTAAAGAAACCACATCAAAGAAACATTACCATCGCTAGAGCAACTAAACCCATACCTAAGCCAAATAATAACATCAAGATCGTTCCTAATTGTTCGTAATATGGTGTAGGGGGACCAGATTCATCCTTTTCGGGTCGCATCAATTCACGGATAGATAAGTAATACTTCAGTTTATCTAAATAGAAAATGAATGGGACCCCCTATGCTTCATTTTGAATACAAGGGTACCCTAGTATTCACTCACCATAGTGCTCTCGAGCATAAGCCAATCCCGTTGGAATCCCGATGTCAATGTAATCGGCATCTAACTCAGCGGCCAACAACCGACCCTGGCTAGCAAGTGCGCCTAATTTCTCAACATCATCTAGGCCAGTCTGCCACCAAAATTCGGTTGTTACAATCATTCTACCTGTACATCTCCAGCGTGGAGGATCTGTTAGGGGGAAGGGTTTGGTTTTCCTCTTTTCAAGAATACCACTCAAGGCTCGGTGCTCTGAATTTTTTGAATTGTAAAGGGAATCAACTCGCCCTGTATCGCCAAGCATTTCACCCCAAGGACTGACCACGGGAACCACGCCAATTACACATCTCTGAGATGTTCCGTGAACTCGCAAAAGTTCGAAGGCTGGACAGGGATGACGGATGTAGAGGTTGTCCGGCGTGGCTACAAGCATATTTTCTCCACAAATTGGGATTGCTTGCGATATTGCATCCACCAAACCATTTGGTTCGGCTTGTTCAACAAATTTGATGTCACCTCGCGTCAATTCACCAGATTCTTCTAGGCTGGTTTTGATTGCTGGTTTGTTTGGTGAAGTTACAATTACGATCCCATCAACTTCTGCCGCACGTAGTTCGTCTATTGTGCGTTGAAGCATAGTGCGGCCATTAATTACAATCAATTCCTTACAACCGTTGACATGGTCATCTACGACTCTACTACCGCGACCAGCGGCTGGAATCACACCCCACATCATTTGATTGGGCCAACTATTCCATTCATGGCTTTACCCCTGACTTGACCACATTAGCCTAATCAGGCATCAATTCATGTGTAGTAACCACCGAGCGAGCATTGTGGCTAACCGCGTCTCGTGCTCAACTCCGGCTAGAATCGGGTTACTAGGAAACCCGTCAGACGGTTATTTTGGTGCCTGTATTTCAGCCCCAGTATGGAATTGGCAAGCTACTGTTACTCTCTCTCCACAAAATGCAGATGATTCGTCATACGAACTACCTGATAATTCGGGATTGGAAAGAATCATGCAACCAACTATCACCGTTTTTGAAAACCACTTTGACCGCACTGTTTCACCCTTCAAAGCAGAAGTTGAAACTACCATCCCCTATCGTGTTGGACTTTCCGGTTCATCAGCAATAGAAACAGCATTCATGCTTACATTAATGGCGTTTCACGATATTCCTATGAATACAATTAGCGCCCGTGAATTAGCCGAATTAGTGTTGAAAGTTGAGGCTGAAGAACTCGGCATGGTTGCAGGATTACAAGACCGATTACCACAGGCTTATGGATGCATGTTACACATGGATTTTGATAAAGAATTGATGACAAATCGGGGTTATGGAGATTACACCGAACTCAATGCTGAGAGCTTCCCTAAGTTATGGGTTGCACACGCTCCAAGCGGAGAAGATTCAGGAAAAATACACTCTGGAATTTCTGAGCGATGGCAACAACAAGATTCTGAAATGGTTGAAATTATCCATCACCTCGCTGAATGTGCAAATGAAGGACGTCAAGCAATTGACAACGGCGATTCTACTTCTTTTGCATCTTTGATTGACACTAATTTTGATTTGCGTCTAGAATTGTTTGGTGAAGAGGCTCTTGGAGAGACTCTTGATGCAGTCAAGTTGGCTAGATCACTAGGTTCGTGCGCTAAGCAGTGCGGTTCTGGAGGTTCAATTTTCGGCATCATACCTAATTCTGATTTTTCAAACATGGCAGCCTCGGCATTTTCTGAAATGGGCTGGACTTTTCATTCTGATATTGAGGTGGTAATGTGACTGTTGATGAGATGAATGAAACATCAAATCGTGAGAGGATGAAAATAGCATACGTCCACGACCCACCTAATCAGGATGAAATTGCAACCCGCTGGCGCAACCCATCTTTCCTCTCTGAACGTGGATTTACTGATTTAGTAGTGGCTGACCAACTGTTTGGTTGTCTATCTCTTGTCATGGAAAACGCTACGAGTTCCGAAGTATCTCAGCGGATTTCTGATCTAAATGAACGCATACAAGAAGCATTGGATTCAGGACTTGAAACCTGGGTAATGGAAGACCTATTCACACTGCCAACAGAGATTGCTCAGAGTAGTAATGGTTGCCCACATGATGATGAAACTTGGCGCTCAATAAATACTAATTTGCATGCATTGTTTAACCAATATCCCGATTTGAAAGGAATTATTTTTCGCTTTGGAGAAGCATTTGAAACTGATTCTTGGGCTATTCGAATAAACCCATTCTCTTGTCAGTGTAATGTCTGTGAAAGATTAGGTAAAATCGGGGCACTGCAACGCATCGTATCGGAACTAGAAGAGATTGTTTGTGAGCAGTTAGGCATGTATTGTATCCTCAGAATGTGGGATTTAGGTGAGGATGGATTCCATGCAGATTCTGAGCAACAATCTGCTGGATTAGCCACTTGGAATGATAATACGAGATTAGTAGTATCAGTTAAGCATACAGCAACCGACTACTGGCGCAACCAACCATGGAATAATTCCATCGAACTTGATGGCCCACCGCGTCTAATTGAATTCCAATGTGAACGTGAATACGAGTTCCTCGGCCTTGTGCCAAATTGGCTCGGGCATTCACTCTCCCAAGGTTTCCCCGAAGTGGATGAGGATACTACCACAGGACTTGCCAACTCAGTTCCACCAAACTGGGCAGGCACCTACATCATCCCGCGTGGTGGTGGATGGTCAGCAGACCACGCTTCTGATGACTTCTGGTCAGAAATGAATTCACATGCAGTCATCGCTCTAACAGACAATCCAAATCGTGACCCTGATGATATACTAGATGAATTCCTAAAACAATCAGGATTTGACGAACATGAATCACGATTTTCATTCGCCACGCTCATCAAAATGAGTAGCGACCTAATCCTACATTTACGATACCTGCACACATTCCAAGATTTAGCCAAGCAAATCTGGATGCCATCTCATAACTGGTTTAGAGACGATACTTTCGTCCCTGGTGCTTGTGCCCATATCACAAATCTAGTCACAAAGGCTGGACTTGGTGACAATCTCCGAGCTGACCGAGCCTTTGCCTCAATCATCGCCCGCACTCAACTCACCCGCGCAGAAGCCCTGTTCAATGGCGGGAGATTCACCAACCATCCGAAAGCAGAATTTATCCTAA
>JACNFL010000161.1 GCA_014384685.1 Methanobacteriota archaeon | reverse complement strand
CGGTATTGTCCGTGTAAGACACTACTCTGTTTCCTTGTGAATCAATTGCTAAATCGGTATACCAACCTGTTGAGTTATCTTCAGAAATTGTACTGGTGGACCAAGTTGTACCAGATTTCGTGGCTATTTTTGCTGCTGTCTTTGTCACAAAACCAAAACTGTTTGTTTCTGTTTTAGCGTGGTATGCAATACTCTCAGTACCGTCAGGAGCGATTTCTATGCTAGCGTAACGTCCAGTTTCGCCACCTTGGTCGACCCACTCTTCATTGCCCCAAGTCCCATCTGAGTTCTGTTTACGGTAAGCTAGATTGCAATCATCAGTGTTGTTAGCCACATTTCTATCACAAGAGATCCCAGAGTCATCGGACATTCCCCTATAGTGGGCGAGACGTAGAAGCCCATCGTCTCCTTTGATGACATCCACATACTGTGAATCAGATCCCGAAGTAGTCAAAATCTGTTGTTCGTAGTGACATCCTGTATCGTCAATCACTTTGTTTAGAGGCGTGTTCATGCAGCGGTCTTGCGCATCGGCCAATCCATCTCCATCTGCATCAGGTGCCGGTGTGGCAATAATCAAGTCGGAATTGTCAAAATTATTGTATGAGAAAATTTCCTCACCATTGGTGTTTAAGGAGATATCAGCATATGCTCCAACCGAGCCAATAGTATCTATTTTCACAGTTTCCCATGTAGTTCCACTACCACGCATAAGCACGAGGTCGTCGTTGGTCCAATCTTGGTAAACGATGTGCAAGTCACCGGTATCATCTGATTCAACTCTAATGTATTCACCCAGATTATTGCTGTTATTGGCAATCAATGAGTGGCTCCATCCACTTCCAGTGTTGACGGCTAAGCGAACACTATCCCAGCCAGATATATTTTGGTATGCTATATTTTCATTTCCGTTATCATCAATTTCTAATTGTAACCACCATGCTGGCCAATAATTACTACCTGATTCATTTATGTGGATGTCATTAATGCTCCATCCCGATCCATCAAATGCAGCATATCTCAAAGATTTGTCATACCATGCGTTGATTATAGTTCCAGTAACAGGGTCACTGATACTATTGACAATTGCACATGTATAGGCCACCCGTGGTCTGCCATCAGCACCGATTTGCAGGCTACTAAACTGGCCCGCATCGGTCCAATCGTCGTAATTTGCACTGTCTTCACCAAATCCATCGTCAATAACTCCGTAAGCCCATGATGAATCACTACTATCCCAATTTGCGAATTTGAGGACGTACTCACCTGAACCGATGTCTACGTAGAAGGAAAACCATTCAGAATCACTATCATCTATTGCGAAACCAATTCTCCCCTCACCTGAGTAGGGATTTCCATCTCCAGTGTTTTCCCCAGGTGCTACTGTGTAGGTAGTCCAAGATGTCCCATCATAACGCGAAATTCTTAGAACTCCATTGGTAATATCAAAAGATGCAATTCTAGGGTCGTCGTTGGAATCAATTGCAATTTCAGAATATTTTCCAATATCACCGAAGGTGTAGACATCATTCACTTCCCATGACCAACCAGTCCATTTTGCAACTTTTAGGTCACGGCCTGCTGCAGAGTAAAATGAAACCCAAATAGTTCCGTCATCAGCAATTGCCGAGGAAGTCCATTGGCCGGTGTCACCATCTGAATCAGCAATTTCTTTGAGCCATGAGGTGGCACCTGAACGAGCACCAGCTGGCCATAATTTACTATCATCTGGTAATTGATTTTCTAAATCTTGGTCACTCAAAACATCTACAGTATTAGGTGCTCCAAGGATTGGCGCTAAGGAGGTGAATACCAACAGCAATAGCATAGCAGTTGAGGCGGTCATGGTGTGGCGAGTCATCTGTATCACTCTCCGGAGGAGAGCGATATGGATTAAGTGATGCCCTTTCGGGGATTACTTAATTGAAATACTAAAATCAGGTAAATTACAGTTGTATTTGAATGAATAATGTTTTATTTTGCTCATTTAGCCATCTTTTTTTCTCACATACTAACATTGTTTTTTGAACGCATGATTAACATGTTCTTTTGAATATAGGAAAAGCCTCATTTCCTTTGGCTGTTTGTCATCATATAATGTCGGAGCGGGAGCCATCCTCAAAAGATGCGTATCCACTACCTGATGACCTAGATGTTGATAAGGATGGAATCATTACTGCCGATGAATTAGTTTCACATTTTGATTCTGACCAAGATGGCGAAGTATCAGTTGATGATTATGTTGAAGTTTCAAAACATGATAAAATTGACAAGAATCTTGACCGCATTAAAGCCCGGCGAAGTGGTAACAAAGGTTTTTTCCGCGGTCCGGAGAGCATCACCTTTCTTGGTGGTATAATTTATGGGATAGTATTTTTTAGCATTATGTCCGCTCTTTCTTCTGGCTTTTTATCTTCAGATGTTAATGATTCAGTATGGCTTGACCAGGAAATATCAAACACGTTTCTCGATCCAGCAGACGAGGAGTGCTTAGATAGTTCTGGAGTGGTTTGGATTAATATTTGGATTGATAATGATGCCAAAAAAATACGAATGCGTGTTAACAATGCTCAACAATTTGAGGATGATGCCAAGGCATTACGTGTAGAATTGTCGCAAAGTGATATGGGTATAATCGGTGAAAAATCAATAGGAAATAATTCAGAAGGATATTTTGATTTTTCTCCATATCCTGATGGGGAATATGAGTTGGAGGTCTACTTTCACAATTTGTCGGGTATCGATATGACCAATTTATCATCGGAAGAAAAAGATGACAAAATTATATCCGCACCTCTTTACACCGAAAGTGAAGTACGGATTCCAATTGAGATACATACCAAGGAACCCACTTTCTTACCGTGGGGTAATGAACAAAAACAAGAGGCAAAAGTGACCGAAAAAGGCCAGAGGGTCTGTCTCACATTCAACCAATTAGGCCAATGGAGTTGGGCTCTGATGGGGGCTGAATGGGCAGGTGGCCGTGAAACAGCTATGCTAACTGGTGGTTCAGCAGGTGTGCCTGCGTGGTGGATGTCTTTTATTTCCCTCTCAATGAGTGTATTTTTCTTATGTGTGCAATATCCACTAATGTATCGCTTTTATCACAAGGATATTGATGATATTTTATCCGAGGAAGAGATTGAAAGAGTTGTTGAGCGCGCTCTTAAGCGATGCGAAAAACAGCTTCACCTAGAAATAGACTGGGAAGGGTTCGGTGTACGAACGCGTCCTCTATCGGTTGATGTATTAGTGCCATTCCGTACCACTGAAACAAGGGTCATTGAGGATAGTCAAATTAATGCAGAAATGCTAAAAGTGGTGCTTGATGATTTCATAATCTATGGTGTAATCACTCCACTCCAATTGAAATCGCAACCCCTTGATGACCATCGTGGGGCCTTCGAACAACTTTCTCATGGTTTACGAGGTATTGAACTCCCTGAGTTGAATGCCGAACGCCCAGCCTTGGTTCAAGATTACACTGATTTTTTCAGTGGTATCCACGACACTGCTGCCCTTGAAAAGCGGATTCTCGGTTGCGTTGATGATTTCATCACAAAGAATAAGAAAATTGTAAGAGGGAAACAGCCTCCTTTTGTTGGTGTAGACGAACAACGAATTGCTCTCCGCCTAATTTACAAACCAAACATGAGATTTGCAACATTTAGGTTTGGCCAAACATATATTGATATTGAACATGAACTGAAAGAGCATCTCATAAGAACTCTAGATGAACATTTAGGAGATAGAGACATAATCATATCATGCCGTAATGAAGTGGCTACTGTTGCAGACCGCACAGGCGCGGGAAGGACAGAGAGTGGTGTAGGTGAACACCAAGGGCAGGCTTACGTAGCACGTCAAGATGGGTTGGCGGGTACGATTTTGCAAAGTCGGTTCATGGGGGATATTCTATCATCAGTAGAATATGTTGCTCAGGAGAATCGTGCGAAGATTAACCGCTGGGGATTTTTAGGATTAATCGTCTTTGTATGGATCCCATTTATGGCATCAGGTGTACTTGTTGGGGCAATGATGGGGCTTGTTGCTAGGATGCCATTCTTACGCGTGTTGACAGCGTGTTTTATTGGTGGTGCAGCAGCATCAATTACTTGGGCCTATACTGCTGAAGGTATAATTGAAGTATTACATGCGTTGAATGCCGAATTGTTCATTCCAATAATAATCATAGTGATTTTTATTGCTGCGGTTATGCATATTCGCACCA
>JACNFL010000246.1 GCA_014384685.1 Methanobacteriota archaeon | reverse complement strand
TTGGGGTCGATTCCATATTGTTTTGCCAAATCAAAGTAACCACCAACGCCTGCTAATTGAGGTATCGTAGCAAAGGAATCACATGGTACGAATTCTGCTCTGCCATCGGGGTGTTTAACGATTCTAACCATGTTTTTGTCAAGTAAACGCTGCTTGACATCATCAGGTAATTCGGTGATGAAGTTCTCTCCAGCAATGATTCTCTCTAATGCATCCGGCTCAAATATTTCATCCATCCCCGGGAGACCAAGGCTCACTCCGGTTACAACATAGGGATTGATTCTACGCTCAGCATGGGGGTCAGAAGAGACTACTACACTACTTGCTCCTTTCACCTTTTGAGAAACAGTAAATCCACTAGGAGGAGATAGTACCCATTCGTTAAGGGCAACTAATGTTGTTAATTGGCTAGCGTCAGCCGGACCAGATACAGATGCTTCAGAAGCTATACTTACTAGTAATTCAGGTAACGTTTCATCAGATATTCCAAGGGCTGAAAGATGGAGTTCACCTTTGATGAGGCGAGCAGGATAACCAGTAATATCTGAAATACGGCTTGCAAGGTAACCCTCTTTGTCAACAACCTGTTGTACAACATGGTGGCCACCATCAATCGCAATTTCTTGTGATTGAATATTCTGAGATGTTGCTGGCATTTCCCCACCTGAGGCACCGGATGGTAGCGGCCTAGAGCGAACTCGTAATTCCTCCATCTCTTCACTATTGATTGAATCATCGTTAACAATTCCATTTTGCTGCCACGCCTCCAAAGGCCCAGCCCTGAACCCTTCGGTGAGGCGGTTTGAATCGCCTAGGTGCATTGACGGTAAACGCCCTGACAGAGCACATACAGCTAGGGAAGACAGGAATGATGCTACGCCCCCAACCTTTGGGTGATTTGTATTGGCAATAACTTTTGATTGCCCGTCAAGAATTTGCTCAGCAAAAAGAGCCAAGGCGCGTTTTGGCCCAACCTCAATGAATAAGCGGCCACCTTGGCTATACATCTCTTCAATTTGTTGAGTCCACTCCACTGCAGATGACATCTGTGGCGCCAATTGACTCAGAATTGCATCGTGAACAGTTTCACCGTCTTTCAGATTTTCAGGATAGAATTTTCCATCATAGTTAGCCGTTATAGGGATTGAAGGTAAAGACAATTCTAATCCTTCAAGGAAACGGTGTAGTGGCTCGTTAGCAGGAGCAACAATACGTGAATGGAATGCGTGACTTGTCTGAAGAGTAACGCATGGAATATTCAATTCACCAAAGCGACTAATTGCATCTTGCATTGGTTCTGTTTCACCTGCGATTACAGCCATCATCGGGGAATTCTTATTCGCAGCAATTATGTAACCATCAACTGAATCTATGACTTCCTGTATTTGCTCAAGTGGTGCCGTGACACTTGCCATCAATCCCTTGTCCTCTACTTCCACATTACCCATTTCAGTACCACGGGCAGCCGCAGCACGTAGTGCGTCGTGGAATTTCATTATTCCAGATACCATCAAGGCGGCGTATTCGCCCAAACTATGGCCAGCAACCATGTCGGGATTGATGCCGTGCTCACTTAGCAACCTGTAAATTGCTAAATCTGCTGTCAACATTGCTGGTTGAGTGAATTCTGTTTGTTTCAACTTATCTTCAGCATCTTTAGCCTGCTTTTCTGTAAGGTTATCACGCAGAACAAACTTAGAAAGTTTCTCACCTGCAAGGATTTCGGACATGGTTGAATCCGCTTCAGCCCATGTTTCACCAATCACTTCAAACCTCTTTGAGAGATCTAGAGTCATGCCAACATATTGACTACCTTGACCAGGATACATCTGTACCAATTTTGCATTTGGAGGTAATGCTTCCTCTTCAGTGATGAAAACCATTTGTTTTGCTAGGAATTCCCA
The DNA here is from genome assembly GCA_014384685.1 of Methanobacteriota archaeon. The sequence goes on along the minus strand of JACNFL010000246.1, from coordinate 2,334 downwards.
TTTTGATGAATCTGAGAGATTCTCACTCAGCAAATCCATTCTCTTGGATAATTGACTCCAATTAGTGGCGACGATACCGCAACGAGTTCCTTTCGCTTCAAAATCAGAGGATAAATCCGAAAGTACTGCTGAGAGTCTACGGCCTGCTGGATCAGTATCAAAGTTGGAAAATGATGATGAGAAGAGAATTGATTTTACTCGTTCAATTTTTGATGCTAAAGAATCAATATCATCAGCATTAAGAAGCAATACACCTCCTTCAATTTCAAGTAATTCTTTGTGGCTCATTGAGGGAGTTGCGGTTGAATCAAGAACACTTGGAGCCGTTGGAGTTTGTACTTTAGAAGATGAATGCTCAGAAAACCTATCAATGATGTTTTTGTGATACTCTGGGTCGTACTGCTCAATTGTACAATGGAAATTTGTTCCACCAAAACCAAACGACGAAACACCTGCTCGCCTAGGTGATTTAGATTGTGGAATTGGCCAATCAGAGGATATTGTTGGGACGAAAAATGGGATTTCATTCCAGTTTACAGAAGTATTTGGTTGTTCAAACCCTGCTGAAGGAGGTAAAGTTCTGTGATGAAGCGCTAAACTTGCTTTCAGCAAACCAGCCATCCCAGCAGCCGCTTTGAGATGGCCAATCTGACTTTTTACTGAACCAACTGCAACAAAATCTCCAGCGCCTCGTTCTGCAAATACTCCGGCAAGAGTTGACAACTCTGTTGCGTCTCCAACCTTAGTGCTAGTACCATGAGCCTCAATCAATTCTACTGAGGATGGCGAATAACCAGCCTGCTGATATGCTCGCATCACTGCCTGCTTTTGTCCTCTAGTTGATGGTGCGGTGATTCCTTTTCCTCTACCATCGCTTGAGGACCCAATTCCTCGGATGACGCTGTATATTGTATCGCCATCTGCCATGGCATCCTCTAATCTCTTGAGGACAACACAACCGGCTCCCTCCCCCATTACAAATCCATTAGCACGTACATCAAATGGACGGGAATGAAGTGGCGATAGTGCACCAATAGCACTGAATTTAGCATATGTCCCAGGGTCCATAGTCCGGTCACTTGCCCCACACAGCATCAGATCGGTTTGGCCTGTTTGAAGCATCTGACAAGCAGAAACCAATGCCGCAAAAGTAGAGGCGCAAGCAGCGTCAGCACTGAAATTTGGCCCTTGTAAGTCAAGTAAATTGGCCACCCGTCCAGCGACAACATTGGCTAGTTCCCCAGCCATTGTATCTTCATCAATACGAGGTGTTCCCTCTGTGATTGCATCTTTGAAATCTTCACTACTAGTTGCTGGCATTCCTGCTTCAATCGCTTTCCTCGTAATTTGGTCTGCATAAACTCGCTTACTTGACTGAACACGGTTTTCCCCGCCCAAAGCATTAGCAAAAATTACACCACAACGAGCGTTTGGAAGTTCTAAACGACTGTTTTCACCTATGTAACCAGCATCCTCCAACGCTGCTGCTGAAACCTCAACAGCCCACAATTGGGTATCATCAATTTGAGAAAGTGTTCCCGGCGGTTGTTTCCAACGCCTCCAATTAAACTCAAAATCTTCTACAAAAGCTCCTATCTTTGAATACGTTTTTCCTTCTGTTGCATTACCAGGCTCACCTTCAATCCAAAAATCGTCTGGATTCCACCTATCAGGGGGTACTTCACGAATTGCTACTTTGGCATTCAACACATTATTCCAAAACTCGTCAATATTCGGTGCATCTGGTAAAAGAGCAGCCTGACCAACAATCGCAATCGGCGCGAAAGGTTGTTGGGGAACTTCGTCCAGCTGTTCAGTCATATTATCGCCTCAATCTGAGATACTGTCAGGCACCATAATGCTAGAATATCCTGCATCAACATGAATAATTTGTCCTGTGACACCTGAAGATAATGGCGAGGACAACCAAGTTGCACATCCAGCAACATCTTCCTGTGTGACATTTCTACGTAGTGGCGAGTTCCTTTCCACATGGTCAAGAATATCGTCAAATCCAGGGATACCTCCTGCCGCTAAGGTCTTGATTGGGCCCGATGAAATAGCATTAACTCGGTGACCATCCGGACCAACGTGATTTGCAAGTTCGCGAGTCCAAGCTTCCAATGCTGCTTTTGCTATACTCATCACCCCATAGTTTGGAACCCATCTCGTTGAGGCCGCATAGGTTAGTGTAATTGTTGAAGAGTTAGGGGCAAGGTGTGGCAAAGCATAGCGCATCACTCTTTGTAATGAATGAGCACTGATTGTCATGGCTGTGTTCATTGGGTCATTTTCCACGAATAACACTGGTCGATCAAAACATGGGCGCGGAGA
>JACNFL010000158.1 GCA_014384685.1 Methanobacteriota archaeon | reverse complement strand
TAACTCACTTACAGCCGCTGACCATGGAGGCATTGCAAGACTCATCACACTTGCCGAAAATGGAGATAGTACATCGTTCAAATCAGCACTGGATAAGTGCCGTTCTCAACCATCTGACAAAGAAGCACCAGTAGTAGGCATCACTGGCACTGGAGGAGCTGGAAAATCATCCCTCCTTGATGAATTGATGTTGAGAATAATTCGCGACTCCCCCGATTTGAAGGTTGCATTCCTTTGCACCGACCCGACTCGTAAACGAACTGGAGGGGCTTTGCTGGGTGACCGAATTCGAATGAATGCTCTCTCTCACAGTAATTTTTTCATGCGTAGCCTTGCAAGCCGCGGTTCCGGCAAAGAAGTAAGTGATCGCCTTGAAGAAGCAATTTCAGTTTGTCAAGCAGTAGGATTTGACCTTATTTTTGCTGAAACAAGTGGAATCGGTCAAGCTGATGACGCTATCAGCAATTTGGTTGACCATACATTCTATGTGATGACTGCAGAATATGGGGCTCACACTCAACTAGAAAAAATTGAGATGCTTGACGTTGCAGACTTGGTTGTAATCAACAAATTTGAACGACGTGGTGCTGTTGATGCCCTGCGTGCTGTCCGCAAACAAGTACGCAGAAACCGTAACCTGTTTGGTATTGATGATAGTGAACTGCCTGTATGTGGAACCATTGCTAGCCAATTCTCCGACCCTGGTGTTGACGACCTTTGGTTCCGCCTCTCCTCAATGATTATCCTCGCTGATGGTAGTAATCCAAATGCCACCAAACCTTCCCTACCTAACTCAGGAATGCCTGAGCCTAGGCACATTATTCCACCTGAACGTGTGAATTATTTGGCAGAAGTTTCAGCAACTGTGCGAGATTACCATGCCCGAACTTATAGTGAAGTTGGAAAGGCAAGACTAGCCCAACAACTAGCCGAATCTGCAAATCATCTCGAAACTATTGGCAAGGGTGACGCAGCGGCAGAAATACGCCAAGAGGCAACCGAAATCCTCCAAGATTTACACCCAACTGCTCGTACCCTTCTTGAGGAATGGCCTGACAAAGTTGAAACATACGATGGTGGCGAATACTCCTACGATGTGAGAGGGAAAACATTCTCGGTTCCAACGAAATCTGAATCGCTATCTGGCTCAAAAATACCTCGAGTAGCACTACCACGAACCGAGGATAAAGGAACACTCTTGAATTGGTTAAGAAAGGAAAATCTGCCCGGTGATTTCCCCTTTACTGGCGGAGTTTTCCCCTTCAAGAGGGCTGATGAGGACCCAACTAGAATGTTCGCTGGAGAAGGACCTGCAAGCCGTACCAATTCTCGATTCCACCTGCTGAGCGAATCCTCGCCTTATGCTCGTCTATCTACCGCTTTTGATTCGGTAACATTGTATGGAAGAGACCCTGATATTCGTCCTGATATTTACGGGAAAGTCGGTGAATCTGGTGTATCTATTTTTACTGTGGATGAAATCTCCCAATTATACGATGGATTTGATTTATGTGATAAAAATACTAGCGTTTCAATGACCATTAATGGTCCAGCCCCGATTATTCTGGCTATGTTCTTTAATGCAGCAATTCGCCAACAAGAGGTCAAATTCAAAGAAAAAGAGGGGCGTGAACCGACTGATGAAGAAGCATCTGAAATCCGTAACAATACTCTATCAAGTGTTCGAGGAACTGTTCAAGCAGATATTCTCAAAGAGGACCAAGCGCAAAACACCTGCATCTTTTCAACTGATTTCAGCCTCAAACTGATGGGAGATGTGCAACAATTTTACATTGAAAACAATGTACGTAATCATTACTCAGTATCTATCTCAGGATACCACATTGCTGAGGCAGGGGCTAATCCAATTTCGCAACTAGCTTTCACCCTCGCAAATGGTGTCACCTTCGTTTAGTACTACCGTTCACGAGGTATGGATGTGGATGATTTCGCACCCAATCTTTCATTCTTTTTCTCCAACGGAATGGATCCAGAATATACTGTGATTTCACGGGTTGCCAGAAGAATTTGGTCAATTGCAATGCGTGATTTATATGGTGGAAATGAGCGTTCTCAGAAATGCAAGATGCATATACAAACCTCTGGTCGTTCACTTCACGCTCAAGAAATGTCGTTCAACGATATTCGCACAACTCTCCAAGCGTTGTTAGCCATCCAAGATAACGCCAATTCACTACACACTAATGCTTACGATGAGGCTGTTACCACACCTACATCTGAATCGGTTAGAAGAGCTTTAGCAATTCAGATGATAAACAACAAAGAATTTGGTTGGAATAAATGTGAAAATCCCATGCAAGGATCATATCTCGTTGAGGAATTAACAGATATGGTTGAAGAGGCGGTATTACGTGAATTTGAGCGAATTAGTGAGCGAGGTGGCGTTCTTGGGGCTATGGAAATGATGTATCAACGCTCGAAGATTCAAGATGAATCAATGTATTATGAAGAATTGAAACATTCCGGAGAATTACCAATTGTTGGTGTTAATATGTTTGAAAACCCTGAGGCTGAAGCCTTTGACGAATCTGCTGCTGACTCCTTTGACATGGAATTGAGCCGAGCAACCCCTGAGGAGAAGGAAGGATGCCTCAATCGGCTTGATGAATTCCATGCGACACACGCTGATACTGCACCTGCTGCGTTAGCCAAACTTCAGGAAGTTGCTCGCTCTGGCGAAAATGTATTTGCAGAACTAATGGAGACTGTGAAAGTCGCTAGCCTTGGCCAAATCACCGAAGCACTGTTTGATGTAGGCGGACAATATAGGCGCAATATGTGAGGTGCTGAGTTGAAATTATTGCTTGGCAGTGGTGGCATCAGAAACGAAGAGCAAGTGAAACTCTATCATGATGAAATGGCACACCATTTCAAAGGAGTTGATGAAGTTCTATTCATCCCTTACGCAGGTAATGACCACGACTATTACCTAAAAAGAATACAAGATTTCAGCTCCCCTTCTGGAATAAAATTAGTTGGAATACACCACGCTGAAGATCCAATAAAAGCGGTAGAAGAGGCAAAGGGAATCTATGTTGGAGGAGGAAATACATTTCTTCTAACTCGTGACCTTCACGATAAAGGAATAATTGACTCAATCAGAAATCGAGTAAATGCGGGAATCCCATACATGGGAGTAAGCGCCGGCTCCAATGTTGCTGGACCGACCATGCAAACCACGAATGATATGCCAATAGTCTCACCTGCCTCATTTGAAACACTCAATCTTGTACCTTTTCAGATAAATCCACACTACTTCGGAGGGAAAAGTTGGGTGAAGAAAGGAGAGGACTTTATCCCCCACAATGGAGAAACAAGACAAGACCGTATTAGGGAATTCCACCAACACAACACAACCCCTGTGATTGGACTTTGGGAGGGTACTTATCTGCGCTGGAATGGTGCAAGTGGTGAACTGATCGGTGGAAGCGCTACTGTTTTCCAAGCCGGAAAAGAATCTATTTCTCATGATGCTGGTACGATATTCAATGGCTCATTAGAACCCAAATAGAATCAGCCCAATGATAAATACAGAGATAAATGACATGATAAACCCTGGAATGATTCCAACCAACATTCCTGTTCCCTGATTTGTCGAACCCGCTTGGAAGTTCCTTACAACTTGAACTATCCAAATGACAAATAAAACAAAACTGAATAAACTCCCAAAGCATGGACCTAAATCCCTTACGAATGAATCATCACTCTCAGTCCCATAATCAGCTCTTAGAATAACCCCCTCTTCCAAAGGCTCGCTGAGAAATAATTCTCCATATCCACTCTCATGGTCAATTGAACCAACATTGATGTCATAGTGGCTGTAGTACACCATATCTGGACAAATTGGAGGGGAACCCCATACTTCGTAATTAGGATAGTGCCAAGCAGGGCCTTGGTTCGTTACGCCTATTCGTATCTCTTGAGCACAATAATAGTCCCATTCATTAGTATAAACTGGGAATATTAAGGGTATTGCAGGTTCAGCAAACGTTTGTGAACCAAGGAGACTTGACTGCTGTTCTGGAAGAGATAATGTAACTGAGGTGAATGCTTTATCATCAATTCCTGGATAAACTGTAAATTCATAATGATAATCTGAATAAGTCAAATGACATTCGGCATACGGGGTTTCTTTTGTTGGCGTATATTCGACATTTCCTGCCGCGGCACCATTTTCAATAATCATCAAATCATCAGCTTGAGGGCAAGGTTCAGCCCAATTCGTTGTATTTAC
>JACNFL010000124.1 GCA_014384685.1 Methanobacteriota archaeon | reverse complement strand
TAGATTTGATATTCTCCAGCACTTGCTTTGTCTGAGCCTTGATATCATAATCCATTGGATTTCCATTTTCATCTTTAATCGCGCCTCCAACAATTTCGTTTGTTTCAGGGTGCCTAGGGCCAATTCCAGATACAAATATTAGATTTCCAACACGCCTTGCATGAGGGTATGCTCCTACTGCTTTTGGTGCATTTTCTGAAAAAATTGGTCCATCTTTACTCATCATTTTACTTGCAGTTTTCTTACCTACAATTGAGCCAGCCACACCACCGATTGGTCCCCCAACTACTGCGCCCGCTGCAGCACCTATTACCCCACCAGCATGTGAAATCACTGCGTTTCCGTATTCATCATACAAATCATCAATGACTTCACCAGGGGATGGCCAATCATCTTCATCAGAAGACGAATCATCCTCATCTTCTGGCATCATATCATCCCCTTATCGAGAACATCTCTGTCACCAGAGTAAATTTCAACATCATCTTCATCGAATTCCTTGTCGCCAATTGAGCCAGATGTTGGAGTAAGTTGGATGACCGCACCCCCAGACCCATGGAGTGCAGCGTATGCTAACACCTCTCCATCGTAGTTGTTTGATTGTCCCATGGTTGCTGCCATCCACCAAACTGGTTTGTATGCAACCACTTTTTGAACTCTAATTTGTCCATGTATTTCGCGGCTCAGTTGACTCAAATCTTCTAAGCGTCCTTGGCCAAAGAACTCCATTATTTTCTGATTCCACTCTTCATCCTTAGCACTGTGAATGCGGTCATCTTGTGGTTCAATATGTTCAGTGAACATGCGATTAGAAAGGGTAGCAACTACAACAACCACTGCTTTCTTTCCTTGTTGCTGCAGAGTATCTCTTGCGGCTTTTCCTAAGACAATTGATTCTGCTCTGTTTGAATAAACATTTGAGGAAACGATACAAGCCGGAATACGGTTGTCTGGATTTAGTAATTTTAGGGCAACGACTGAACCCGTATCAATCGGAAATCCATCATAAGCAATAGTTCTCGAATGAAGCCCTCTTTCGCCACAATTTTGATTATATCCATTAGCAAAATCGGTATCCATTTTGAATTTGTAAGGCATACTACCTAGGAAATGAAAATCATCGTCAACATGAATCCATTCTGGTTCCGGGTGTGCCTGTATTTGATGGCCGATGATACTCGGCCACGTAGTTGAGTAAACGAGAATTAAATCTGCATCGCTATCTTCAATTCTCTGTCGTGCAGTATCAAAGGCTGCACGAAGTTGTCCCCACCCCTCATTCTGTTCAGGGGCTAGAAGCGGATGTGGTTGCGGTGGCCCATATAGACCAAAACAAATAGGAGACTCACTCAAAGAACAACCTCCCGTGTTTCAGGATTCGGATCCCATGCCGCAACTACATTCCCCGTTCCAATTACTGATTGATAGCCGTAAATTTCTGCGGGGTAATCTGGCATCCCTAAGGCCTCCATCATCCAACTTATTGAGCCGGAATCTGTTTCAGCCATTGTCTGCTCAGTAAATTCTGGCATCAAGTCAATTACTTCCTGCATTTTTCCTTCACGCATTAAATCAATCAATTTCATGTCCCAAACATAGTTGCTGTGATTGTAGATATGTTGCTTTGACATATCTTCTGGGATAGGAGGCTCAGTGGTAAAATGACGATGTGAAAGACTGTGTGTTGAAACCAAAACAACTCGTTTATCACTCTCAAGAATAGCCTTGCGACAGGCACGTCCAAGTGCCCGAGCTTGCTCATTCATGACTTCCACAGAGTAATAGTGGCGGCTACGATTTGACGAGATAGGAACAATTGGCTTGTCCCAATCTCTGTTGAGCATATGCGCGGAAACAATGGTTCCATAATCAATCCGAAAATCTTGGTTTTCCATCATCATTGTAACCATGCCTGCTTCTTTAGTGGCATCGTGCAAGGCGCGAGACAATTCTACATCTACTCCTAGGTCGTAGTTGAATTGGAACAGATTTGGAAATACTGGGTCAACCGACTTTGACTTGAAATGAGGAAGTCCAAGGAAGTGGGTTCCAATGTAGGTTTGCCAGTGTGGAGTAAATATTACCAAAGCATCGTAGTCTAGTGTTTTGAGTTTATTTGCTAGTTTTGCGTATCCCCATCTTAGGGTTTCCCAACCACCTTCTGAGTGGGGTTCGTTCTCAGGTGGATTATCAGCGTAAACCACGTGAGGGGGGTGTGGGGCAATACAACCTGCGACAATCTCTCCCATACTATCAAGATGAGGGGGGGGCAACTTGTTCATCATTGTTAGCATCATCCAAAACCATCAAGGTTGCTATCTATTGCCGGCAAATAGTGGCTACAATTGAGGACGAATCGGACAGCGCTTCAGATGCGGTTGAAGCCAGTGATGATGTTGCCTCAACCAAGGATGAAGAAATGGTTGCCGTACAAACACAGGCTGTTGCAAGAGAACAGATGATTAGTTGGCAGGTATGGCAACCTGCTTTACTGGGATTAATTGCTGCTTTTCTGAGTAAATTCCTTTGGGAGGATTATGTTTACTCGGCAATTGGTTTTGATTCGCAATGGTGGCTAGATAACGGGATATATGCCCCGCAATGGTGGTTAGATAATGGGTCCTTACTATTCAGCGGAGACATCTTGACATTCCTATTTACATTATTCTCTCTTCACTGGTATGATAAGTGGGGGGACAGAGCAAAAATGGTAATATCTGCCTCAATTACTGTAAATTTATGTCTGATGTTATTGTTGTTTAGCGGATTATTATGTTGGCCAATTATCATTTTAGTTTGGGTTCTGATTACAGTAGTTTGGGGAAAATACCGATTATCACCTTATCGAACAGGTATTTGGCTTGGAGTTGGCGGCGGGGTTGCATTAATTCTTGGTGGGATCATGGCCCATTTCGTCCTATAAATTTCCCGAATTTTTAGAACAACGAGTAATTATTCGTTTTCACCATTTGTAGTCCACGCATGTGAAGGCGTAGAAGTTAGCCAATGCACCCCATTCTTTTTCATTCTCCATAGCCGGTGAATTACCCAACCAGTAATCCATAGTGATGGGATTGATAGCAAATATGCACCAGTCAGAGATTGGTCAGAATTTACATAATTGTTGTCAACCTTGATTTCCATTATTCCGGAGTCATCATTTCCAGGATGATGTAAAATCGCAATGTGGTAAACTTTGGGCTGGTTTACCTGAAACTGGATAGTTTCACCAGGTGCTGCTTCAATTACTGCCCATTCTTCACTCAACCCTTGCCAATTGATTTCGCCTGCTTCCATTTGTTCAACAGAGTTTTCAGTAATAATTAGAATAACTTGTAGCGTTTCACTTTCATGCCAATTTGTGATATTCATTTCAACGGTTTCGTAGTAATCTAATTTCTGCACAATTTCGAAGGTCGAATCCCCCGGTCCTAGTCTGAATGATGCTCGCTCATCATTTGTGTCAGCTTGATAATTTACAGCACTCATCAAAATTAGAACCATCAAAATAGTAACTATACCTTCTACGATGAGATGAGAGCGCCATCTCTTTAGGTTAATTCCTTCAAACACTTTTCCGTAATCATTGCGAAGGCGAGGTTGAATTTGGTGGATGAAAAGAGCTCCAATCGCACCTACAATCATTCCTAGTGGGATGTCAACAATCCAGTGTATACCAAGATAGAGAATCGTGAATATGAATAAAACAGTGTTAGCGGTAATAAAAACATGGTATCTCCAGTGAGCCCAATCTCTGAGTTTTATTCCACGCTCACGACAATGCATCCAGTTCAGAAGTAAAATGCCGAAAGGAATTGCAATATGGAGTGAAGGAACGGCATTATCTAGCGGGTCGTGGCTTACATAGAACGCAGTGTACAACCCATCATGGTAGAGGAGTGCTTTCATTCCCGGTATCCATGAAGATGTGACTTCAACATTGAAAAACAAGTAATATGGGACGGCAATAGCATAAATTAACAAGTAATTCAAGGTGACTTTGTCAGTCATATCTCGTTCACCTGAGTAGGCATAGTAAACAGTAGTGACATAGATTAAGAATAGGTAAATGAATAGGTAGTGAAAGTTTAGGAAACCTGTCAGAGTAGAGTTCTCAAAGGTTTGCTGAATCCATAATGTAGGTTCTCCTTCAATAGCATACACCCAGTCAGTCCAATGCCCAGTTGCATACTTGATTGGTTCATTCAGTTTGTCAGTTATTCCTTTCCAAATAATGATGACAACATAACCCATAATGTGGA